>CAYGQJ010000062.1:23275-27741 GCA_964351845.1 uncultured Flavobacteriaceae bacterium
ATAGGTTCTTTGTCTGTGGAGGGTAAGCTTTTTGTATTAGTCTTTTCTTTGAAGGACTCTATACTCTTCATAGCATTCACTAATGGCATCTAATATTTGAAGGTCATTAGCGGTCACTATAAAATTATCTGAGTAATTACAATTGTTAAGTATTGCGTCGATATCATTTTTGTCAATTTGAAGCAAAGCCACTAAGGTTTCTCGATCAAATTTCTTTTCTAGAAGATTACGCACTTTGTCATCTTCCTTCATTTTACGCATCTTTTTAAGCTGTTCAGGTTTTTTTCCGAAGAGGTTATATAGGAGATCTGCAGGATTGAAAATAGCATTAATGACTCTAGAGACAGCGCCTGGCTGAGATTTTCCGCCTTCGTACCCTGTATTCAATCCAGAAATACTAAAACGTGAATTGTTGTAAATAGGAATTCGTTTTGCATCTATTTCTAGATATCCTGTCAGTTGTATTTCTTGAAGAAGGACCTCTTCTAACGCAATACCCACTTCAGTCATTTTAATTTTTACATTCCCATATTTAACCCAGTCAGCACTTACACGTACTTGTAGTGTTTTGTATCCTAAGTAAGAGAAAAATAAGGTGTCGTCAACTTGTGCTTTGATGTCAAAAAGACCTTCGTCATTGGTGATGGCTCCTTTTAAGTTAGTCAGATTTACAATATTTACATTTTGTAGTGGCTCGTCTGTAGATGAACTCAAAACAGCCCCATTAATTTGCCCTTTTTCAAGTGCAGGAATCGAATCGTTTTTTGGTAGAGTTGCGGTGTCATCTTGAGCAACAGCAACTTGTAATCCACTTAACAATAATAATGTAAATAATAATCTCTTCATAGCGGTCGTTAATTTACGGATTCTGTCGCAAAAATATATCCAGAACTACACTTTTACCATAAATATAACAAATATAAAAGCTTTATAGATGTGTGCTTATTATTAAAAACAATAAGTGTACTCATCTATAAAGCTGTTTTTTTAAGGCAATATACTGCTAGCTACGACGTCTTCTCTTTCCTGAAAAAGGAGAGTTGGTAGCACCATCTTCTGATCTGCGAGGAGATCTAGGAGCGCTTCGTTCTGAACGTGCTGGTCTGCGGTCTTCTGATGAAGAGGAACGACGTCTTCTCTCTCCTCCTTCAGCACCTCCGTATGAAGGTCTGTCGGCATCATTACGTCTAGGTCTTCTTTCTGAAGTATCTGCATATGCTGGGCGTTCGTCACTATTGCGACGTCTATCACCGCGATCACGATCACCACCACTACGTCTTTTGTTACGATCTCCGCTTTTAAAACCACCACCGCTTCTGCGATCTCCGCCACTACGGCGATCTCTGCCTCCGCGATTGCGATCTCCACCGCCACCTCGATTGCGATCACGACCACCGCCACCTTGGGTTTCTTCAACACTTACACGGCGTCCATCAAGATCAAAATCTTCAAAAAGTGCAATCACTTTTTCCTTGTGTTCTGTATCGGTATTAAAGAAAGAAAAGCTGTCTTTACAGTCTACACGGTAAATTCCATCCTGACCTAGTCCCGTTTTTTCTTTTAAGAAGTCTTTTAACTTCATCCAATCAAAATCATCTTTGCGCCCTACGTTTATAAAGTAACGTGTGGTCTCTCCAGATTCCTCTTTAAAGGCAGCTGTTGCATTTTGATTAAGATCTTTCGTTTTCTTATAATAGTTAAAGAATCGTGTAAACTCTACAGAGAATACTTTCTTTATCAATTCTTCCTTAGTAACATCTTCTAATACCTCTTCGATAGCAGGAAGATATGCGTCGATATCATGATTAACTTCGGTGTTGTGTATTTTATTGGCAAGGTGAAAAAGTTGTACCTGCGTAATTTCTTTTCCATCTGGAATTGTTTTGTGTTCAAACTTTTTAGCTAGAATTTTTTCTAGTTGTTTGATTTTACGCATCTCGCTTTTGGTCACAATCACCATAGAGGTTCCTGTTTTTCCAGCACGGCCTGTACGACCTGAACGGTGTGTGTAGGTTTCTATCTCATCAGGAAGTTGGTAATTGATCACGTGTGTAATGTCATCTACGTCAATACCACGGGCAGCAACATCGGTAGCGACAAGCATTTGGATTTGTCTACCTCTAAAGCTTTTCATCACAAGATCACGTTGATTTTGACTTAAATCTCCATGAAGTGCCGCAGCATTATAGCCGTCTTCTATTAATAATTCGGCAACTTTTTGTGTATCTCTTTTGGTACGACAAAAAATCACAGAAAAAATATCAGGATTTGCATCGGCAAGACGCTTTAATGCTTGGTAGCGATCACGTGTATGTACTACATAAAACTCGTGAGATACATTTTTTGCGCCTTCATTTTTAGAACCTACGGTCACCTCGATCGGGTTGGTCATAAACTCTTTAGCGATACGAGAGACTTCTTTAGGCATCGTTGCGCTAAATAGCCATGTAAGTTTTTCTTTAGGAGTATCTGCTAATATCGTTGTGATATCTTCATAGAATCCCATGTTCAGCATCTCATCGGCCTCATCGAGTACACAAAAACTAAGTTTTGTGATATCTACCATACGTCTACGCATCATGTCTTGCATACGTCCTGGTGTCGCCACAACGATTTGAGCTCCTTTTGAGATTTCTCTTGCTTGTTCTTGAATATTAGCACCTCCGTACACAGCCACCACACGAACTCCTTTTACATGCTTTGCATATAATTTCATTTCGTTGGTAATCTGTAAGCAAAGTTCACGTGTAGGTGCTATAATAAGTCCTTGTGTCGTTTTGCTGGTAGGGTCAATTTTTTGTAGTAATGGAAAACCGAAAGCGGCGGTTTTTCCGGTTCCTGTTTGTGCAAGTGCTACCATATCTCGATCTTCTTCGAGTAAAATAGGAATTGCTTTTTCTTGAATTTCTGAAGGAGTTACAAACCCCATGTCTGCAATAGCCTGAAGTAAAGGCTCGTTTAAGCCTAATTGATCAAATGTCATTTGATGTATTTTATATGTTACTGTGCTGTAAGAAGCGCAACGACGTATAAAACCACTTGCTTCGATCAACACATGTGTATCGAATGTTATCGATACAAACCCCACCCTGGGGTTTTGAAGGTGCAAAAGTACAGCTAATTAATGAATTGGCAATGAAACGATGTAATTAAGAAATCAACGCATGGAAGCAATAAAATCTACAAATTTTTCTACTGCTTTTCCGCGGTGTCCTATCTTTCCTTTTAAAGCAAGTGCCATTTGTGCAAACGTAGCGTCATAGCCGTCTGGCATAAAAATGGGGTCATAGCCAAAGCCTCCATCTCCGAGACGTTCTTTTGTGATTTTACCTTTGCAAATACCTTCGAAGGTGTAGGTTCTATCCGCTTTCGCGAAAGCGATCACCGTCTTAAATTGCGCACTTCTATCCGTTTGAACCGCTAGATTGATCAATAGTTTGTTCATATTGTCCGAAGCATTTCGTTGCGGTCCTGCGTATCGAGCCGAATATACACCGGGTGCATTGTCTAAAGCAGTAACTTCAAGGCCCGTATCGTCTGCAAAACAATCATACCCATACTTTTGTTTTACGTAGTTTGCTTTTAAAAGCGCATTGCCTTCGATGGTAGGGGCATCTTCAATAATATCCTCTGTACAGCCTATGTCTTCTAGGCTTTTTAATTGGATATACTCAGGGAGTAAGGCTTGTACTTCTTTTAGTTTATGTGCATTATTTGTGGCAAAAACAAGTGTCATTCTTATAAAGTTACATTATTATAAGCCGCTAAGATACGCTAGAAGCTGATATCGATATATCGTGATCCTATAAAAATAGGATGTATATTTAGCATTTATTGAACATTACAGTTTTAAAGATTAAAGTATATTTATTAAAATTTATAGTGAAAATTATACGTGTAGAATAGCGTATTAGTACTTGATTTTTAAAACAGATACTAACCCCTTTAAATCCAGCGTACGATTAAAGTAAGTTTGATTATATACTAACGAACCACCCTATGGCAACAACCAAGAACCCTTCAACTCCATCTGATACTACTGATGGGGCAGCTTCGACCAAAGCTTCTGATACTGTATCAACAACGATAGATGCACAAGTTTCAACGACGACAGATGATGCTACAAATGCGGTAGAAAATACAAGTGATTCAACTGTATACGGAATTTCACCCGACGTTAAAGATGAAATGAGTCGTGAGATTAATGAAATGCTCTCTTTTGCGGTGTATAACGGTAAAATCATCAATACAGATCTCATCTCGTTAATAGAAGACAGCAACGTAGATAATCTCATTAATGCGCATAATATGCTTTGCAAGAATATAGCGCCAGCAACACCTAAGTCTATAGCGTATACGCTCAAATTGCGGAATCGAGATAAAGATAAATCGTTGTTTAGTAAACTTCCTTTGGTACGTAATCTTGTGTTACTAGCGATTGCTTTTTTAGCAGCATTTATTGCGAC
>CAYGQJ010000063.1:0-27392 GCA_964351845.1 uncultured Flavobacteriaceae bacterium
TCTTTGGCAGATGCCTTTTCTTTATGGACAAGTTATTTAGCATTAGGCGTTTCAAGTGGTGTGGCACTTGTAGCCGCCATTTTATTATTCTTTAAAAGGCGATAGCCTTCTTTTTTAAAAAGGTGGTGTCGTAGATTCTATAATTTACGAGTTACTATCTTAATACTTCCTATCTTTGCAGGCAATGACAAAAGAAGCCATACAATCACGAGTAGATTTAGGAGAATTACTTCCGTTAATGGAAGAGTTTTATACCATTCAAGGAGAAGGATATCACAAAGGAACCGCTGCGTATTTTATACGGATAGGGGGATGTGATGTGGGTTGCCATTGGTGTGATGTAAAAGAGAGTTGGGATGCTGCGATTCATCCACCAACAGAGGCTGTAACCATTGCGGATAATGCCGCAAAATACAGCGACACAATTGTGGTGACAGGAGGGGAGCCGCTTATGTGGGATATGAAACCGCTTACGTCTTTACTTAAAGAAAGAGGCCTACAGGTGCATATAGAAACCTCAGGTGCGTATGATCTTTCTGGGGACTGGGACTGGATTTGTTTGTCTCCCAAAAAACGAATGTTGCCTAAAGAAGAAGTATCTCAAAAAGCGCATGAACTGAAAGTGATTGTCTATAACAAAAGCGATTTTGCTTTTGCCGAAGCTCAAGCCGAAAAAGTATCTAAAGACTGTATCCTGTATCTCCAACCTGAATGGTCAGTGAGAGATAAAATGGTGCCGCTTATTGTCGATTATGTGATGGCAAATCCGAAATGGAAAATTTCATTACAGACACATAAGTATTTGAATATTCCTTAATCCTTTTTTGTTCTTTGGACATCCCTGCCTACCTACCTTCAGGTCTCCCAGAGGGAGAGAACTTATTTTTGCTGTAGTATTTTTAGATATAGTATATTGTACCCTATGAAAACAAAATCTATTATTTTAAGCTTTTATGTAGCTCTTGTAAGTATGACACTTAGTGCACAAGAAGCGCTTCCTTCTTTTATAAAAGACAGTTTAGATACGTATTTACAGTCTGAGCAAAAGCAATGGAAAATACCGGCGCTTGCTGTTGCGATCATAAAAGATGGTAAGGTTGTAAAAACGTATATAGAAGGTGTTACTGATTATGCATCTAATACACCTATAGATGAGCATACGCTTTTTATGATAGGAAGTAATAGTAAAGCTTTTACATCGACGCTCATGGCAACATTGGAGCAAGAAGATGCTTTTTCACTTAAAGACCCTGTGGTAAAATGGTTGCCTTATTTTAAGTTGCAGGATCCGTGGCTTACGCAAAAAGTGGATATTGTAGATGTATTATCTCATAGAGTTGGTTTTGAGACGTTTCAAGGAGATTTTTTAAATTTTGATAATGAGCTTACTTCAGAACAGATTATTAAGAAGTTTGCCCTTATTGAACCTACGCATCAGTATAGAGAGACCTGGGGTTATTTTAATACGGGATATACCATCGCTGGAGAGATTATAAAATCTGCGACAGGTAAGACATGGGCAGAGCAATTGCAAGAAAAGATTTTTACGCCTTTGGATATGAAGAACTCATTAGCATTATCTAAAGATATTTTGCAGTCAACCAATAGGACATTAGCCCATACAATTATTGATGGAGCGCCTGTAGTAATTGATTATGGCGATATAGATGCAACGGCTCCTGCTGGAAGTATATCTTCTTCAATTACAGATATGAGTACATGGGTCACCGCATTATTAGCCAATGGAAACTATAAAGGAAAACAAGTCATTCCTGCAAAAGCAATTACAGCGACACGAACACCAAGATCTATTATGGGGAATGCTAGAAGCCCGTTTAGTTTATATGGTTTAGGATGGGACATAGAAGCCTATGAAGGGCATAAATTAATCATGCACACAGGCGGAATACATGGATATGTAACCTCAGTAACCATGCTTCCTGAAAAAAATTTAGGGATTGTTATTTTAACTAATACAGATAGTAATTATCTTTTTGAAGGACTGAAGTATGATATTTTAGATGCCTATTTAGATAAACCGATTAAGAAGCTTAGTCATTTATACTATGGGTATTTTATGCAAAATCAAGCGAATAAAAAGAAGCAAAGAGATGCTTGGTTAGCAACAACTGAAGAAAAAAATAAGCCCTCTGCAGCTCTCTCTAAATTTGAAGGAACGTACACCAATGAGGTGTATGGATGGATTAAAATCAAGAAAACAAAAGACGAATTACATATAGATTTTGAACATCATAAGGATCTAAAAGTAACTTTGAAACATACAAAAGAGGATGAGTTCTTGGCGATTTTTAATAATACGCTTTATGGGCAGTCGATTTTCCCATTTGAAGTTGTGGATGGACAAGTGAAAAAATTTGTGTTGAAGCTCGATCCTCAGGTAGAGAATACTACGTATGATTTTTATAAAAAATAGTAGTAGATAAGGGATGCTTCTTTGCCTTCCTGTCTACTGGCAGTTAGGAGAGAAAGCGGAAAAAGAAGACAATAAGGGGTCTTCTCTAGAATTAATCTTATTTTTAAATCTGATTTTATACGATATATGAACGTACATTTTATAGCCATAGGTGGTGCAGCCATGCATAATCTAGCCTTAGCCCTACATCATAAAGGATATCACGTCACAGGAAGTGATGATACGATTTTTGATCCGTCTAAATCTCGCTTAGAGAAGTATGGATTATTACCAGAGTCGTTTGGGTGGTTTCCAGAAAAAATTACAGCAGACTTAGATGCTGTTATTTTAGGAATGCACGCCAAAGAAGATAATCCTGAGCTACACAAAGCACAAGAACTAGGGCTTACCGTGTATTCTTACCCTGAATATCTGTACGAGCAATCCAAAAATAAAACCCGTGTCGTTATAGGGGGTTCTCATGGAAAAACAACCATTACGTCTATGATTTTGCATGTGATGCATTATTGGGAAAAAGAAGTCGATTATATGGTAGGGGCACAACTGGAAGGTTTTGAAACGATGGTACATCTTACAGAAGAAAATGATTTTATCGTATTAGAAGGGGATGAGTATTTGAGTAGTCCGATAGATAGGCGTCCCAAATTTCATTTATACAAACCCAATATTGCATTGTTGAGCGGTATCGCTTGGGATCATATCAATGTATTCCCTACGTTTGAGAATTATGTGGAGCAGTTTCAGATATTTGTCAATAGCATGACTAATGGGGGGGCGATGGTCTATAATACAGAAGACGCAGAAGTCGTAAAAGTCGTCGAAAATGCGACAGCACATATCAAGAAATACCCGTATGAAACCCCTGTGTATGAGGTGGAAGACGGAGAGACGTTGTTGGATACTCCAGAAGGCCCTATGCCTATAGAAGTATTTGGGAAGCATAATTTGAATAATTTAGCTGGCGCGAAATGGATTTGCCAGCACATGGGCGTCGTTGAAGAAGATTTTTATGAGGCGATTGCCACGTTTAAAGGCGCTTCAAAACGCTTAGAAAAAATAGCAGAAAGTGCTAGCAATGTCGCGTATAAAGATTTTGCACACAGTCCGTCTAAAGTAAGCGCCACCACCAACGCGGTGAAAGAGCAATATCCGGACCGTACGCTCGTGGCTTGTTTAGAATTACACACCTATAGCAGTCTCAATGCTGAGTTTCTATCCGAGTACCAAGGAGCACTTGATGCAGCTGATGTTGCGGTCGTATTTTATTCCCCGCATGCCGTTGAAATCAAGAAATTAGAAAAAGTAACAGAAGCACAAATTGCCAACGCGTTTCAAAGAGACGATTTGATCATTTATACCGATCCAACTCAGTTTAAAGAATTCTTATTTGGTCAAAAATTTGAGAATACCGCTTTGTTATTAATGAGTAGTGGTAATTATGGTGGATTGGATTTTGAAGAGGTGAAGGGGATTATTTAATTCTATATTGATGAGAGGTACTCTTTGCTTTTTTTTATTTTTTAGTTCAGTCATAGCATATTGTCAAGAGAGTTATGTCTTTGATCAGCTTTTAGAATATGAAGTGATACATCCCCAAGAATCAGTTCAAAAAAGGAGTGAACAGCGTTTTTACTTCATTAATTCAAAAGATAATTCTTATTTGGCTATAGCTGTAAAACGACCAGATGGTGCATATACACTTGTGTTTAGAGATGATCAAAAAGATAAGATAGCTGAACTTATAGTTTCTAAGCAAGATTTGTTTGGCATTCAACAACTAAGTATTCAAAAGAAATTATTTAAGCGTAACCCCTATTCAAATCTTGTGGCTATAAGTGATTATACAATTGATTCAAGTGCTAAGGATTCTGTGACTGAAGTCTATACGTATACTTATAAGCATAGCAAATGGAACAATCGCTATAAGATTAAAAATCACGTAATTATTATAAATAAAAGCGTAAATTATTTTACGCCTGGTGTAGGTTTTGGGGATTATTACTCATTACTCGATTGGAAAGAAAAGTTTCCTGTTGGGTTAGTGCAGGAGTCCCTTACTGAAAAGCTCGACGGGAGTATTGTATCTCATTCTATTCTGTCTAAAGTTTCAGATTATGATATTACTTTTGATTTTAAGTAATGTGAATGTGAATGTGAGTGTTTATGAGTATTTGTAACATTATCTTAGGCATCCCTACATATAAGTATGGGTAGATTCTACATGAACAAACCGCTTAACTTTAAATATTTTTCTTCTAGAAGTTTTTTTTTGAGTATCCTATTAGGAGTAGGTTGTGTGTTCATCTTCTATTTCTTTCAACAATATCTTTTTTCATTGCATAGGTATACATTGATTACTTTTAAGTTCAATGTAAATAGTGTTTTACTGGGTGATTATGTAGATTTTTTATCATTTCTTTTTGCAGGAAATGCAGTAATTTTAGGAAATTCTGTTTGTGTTGCATTTTATATGTCTGGAACTTCTAAAGATTTGAAACGACGTTCTAGGAGAAGAAACATTGTGAATAATCAATCCTTTCTTGTCGGTAATTACTTTTTTTGGTTTTCAGAAGTGTTCTTTTTTGTAGCAGCCTCTCCATTATTATTCTCAAGATATCAAATGTTTGAAGAAATTAAGGTGATATGCATCCTACTTTTTATTGTACTGTTCTTAGAAAGTACAAAAGGATTGAGGCGTTCATTTAATGGATATACTATTAAAATATTACTGCTGCATTTTTTGTTGCTTTTAGTAGTAGCATTTTCTTTTTCATTATTTAAAAAGTCAAATTATAATAGACTGGGGAATGCATACAATATATCACATCCTTATGTGTCAATCCCAAAGACCTTAGATACAGTATCATTCGAGAACAAAGTTTTAAGTTCTAGATATGGTAACTATTGTGGTATATCAGTAAAAGTAATCCATGATGCTAAAAATATAAGATATAAATTATTTGGTAATGAAGTTTCTATTACTGAATTAATGAATATGTCACGTGATTACAAATGTGAAAGTTGGGTACGTAAAGATCCAGAGTTTTTTGTGTATGCAGATGGGGAGATAAAGTATCATCAGTTGAAGGAGTTAGAACGAGAAGCTACCTTAAGAGGTATGTTTGTGATATGCTATGCCATACATGCTGTTAATGAGTCTAATGACTTTTTATATCCTAAAATTTTATACCCTACAAAAGCTTTGTACACGAGTGTTGAGAAGTCTAAGCCACCTCCACCGCCTATAACTGTTTTTCGGGAAGATTATCTGAAAGATAAAAAGGAACAACTCATAGATCTCGATACTTTTATACTAAAAGGTAAAATAGATCAACAAAAAGTATCTGACTATTTTCATACGTCTGTATCAGATAGTGTGTTTTTTAATTTTCATATAAGTAAACAGATAACACTTCAAGAATATTTGGATTTTATGATTTCCTACAGGCAAAGTATCTATGACTTAAGAGAGACACAAAATCTTTTGAATAATGAGTTGCAGGAGCATACAATTGAAGCAAGAAAAAAATATCCTTTTTATTATATAGAAGGTATAGATTAAATTTAATAATGTACTAAATAGACTATTATAACGTTTTGAGGAGAAATGTTTATAATGAAAAAGTATTTCTTTACAATCTGTCTTTTATATGTTTTATGTATTTCTTGTAATAACGATGATGATTCATCAGTTTCCCAAGAAGAAGAGGTTGAAATGGAAGATGTAGGGTTTTATAACTTACACGTTGGGAATGTGTGGACATACGAATACTTTGTAAGAGAACAATTTAATGATGAATCTAGCGAATTTAATGCAACGGGGACCATTGAAGAGCGGGAAATTATTGCAGAGACAGCCGTTGAGGGCGAAATGATATATACATTTCAAGTAACGACTACAGGAGCAGACAATAGCCCTTTTAATGAATTTGATGAAGGAGTAACAACATATCAAGTAAAGGATTCTTTGGGGTATTTAGTCCGTTCAAATTCAAGACTTATTTTTTCAAGCCAAAATGATGATGAATATTTAAGAAGTTCAGAAGGCTTTGGAGATATTTTTGGAGCACTGCTAGACCTCACACAAACCATAGAGGTATCTGCGGGAGTTTTTGATTGCTCAGTAAATGAGGTTTCTGTCAGGCTTAATCCAGATGGAGAAATAGCTCCAGGTCGTGAAATGAGTTTCTTTGCAGAAGAGATAGGAGAAGTTTTATATGAATATTCTTTTGTTTCTCAGGATTTTCACTCAGGAGAACGTAGATTGATTAGTTTTGATTTTCCAGAGTAATGATTTCTTTGTACACGATTAAAGATAGCATCCTAACTATTTTATAACACAAAGTTTTCTATTTTTTGTGCTTCGCAGATTACAAGTTTTATGAAAGTGTACTACGCAAAGTTTTCTATTTTTTGTGCTTCGCAGATTACAAGTTTTATGAAAGTGTACTACGCAAAGTTTTCTATTTTTTGTGCTTCGCAGATTACAAAAAATAGAAAACAAGCACCCCGCGTTAGATGATGAGGTTTTTAAAGATTTCTAATTTCTACTTTACTCACACTCCAAACTGTCTTAAGTGATGATCCAAGTGCTTGTATTGCATCTTACCATATTGCTCTTTGGTAAATTTTCCAAAAGAGGGATGTATAGGCCATTCTTCGCGATCACGCTTGCTGTCAAATTCGTCCAATAACGCTTCTAGTGCCTCTTTTTCTTGGGTAAAAACTCTCGGTTCTGTTTGCTTTAAAGGCTTGGCTGTGGGAAGTCCTTTCTTCCAAAGTTTGTCACTATACATGGACTTTTTAAATAACAGATTAATCAACCAATTGGGTTTAAATCCGTAATCTTCTTTTTCTAGAATAATATTTAAAGGCGCCTGGCAATGACGTAACATTTGTCCTGTGGTCATCTTTCCCCATTGGCGTTCGCTATTTTCAGAAAGGGCATTAATACGTGTGCGAACCTCGGTATAAGCTTCTTGGTCAAAAAGTGATTTCATGATCGTATAGGTTGTTTGTGAAGAAGATTTCTAATTAGAACTATTTTATAAAATTACTTAAATAATTCTGAATATACTTCTTATGTGGTAATACTAACATTTTTAGTACTTTAGTGACGTCAGAAAAATAAGTAATACTATGTCAGAAAATCAAGTTTCATTCTCGATCAAGAATTGGTCGGAGGATGACAGACCCCGTGAAAAATTAGTAAATAAAGGCAGATCCACCCTTTCAGATGCAGAACTCATCGCCATTCTCATAGGCTCTGGGAATCGAGAAGAAAGTGCTGTAGGATTAAGCAAGCGTATTCTTGCGGCTACTTCCAACAATCTATCAGAATTAGGGAAGCGCTCTGTAAAAGACCTTAAAAAATTTAAGGGAGTTGGAGAAGCCAAAGCTGTGACAATCATTGCGGCGCTAGAACTGGGCAGGCGAAGAAAAGAGGGGGATTCGCTTTCGCGAAAGCGTATCACTTCCTCCTCCTCAGTATACGAGTTATTACATCCTATTATTGGAGACTTACCTCATGAAGAATTTTGGGTCGTGTATCTCAATAATTCCAATAAAATTTTAGAGAAACAACAGTTGAGTAAAGGCGGTATTACAGGAACATTAGTCGATGTGCGTTTGGTGCTCAAAACAGCATTAGAACTTAATGCGGTTGGTATTATCTTAGCACATAATCATCCTTCGGGTACGTTAAAACCGAGTACGTCAGATATACAATTAACCCAAAAGTTAAAAGGTGCGGCCGCTAGCTTAGATGTGAAGGTGTTAGACCATATCATTGTGACCGAAAAGGCGTATTTTAGCTTCGCCGATGATGGCTTGCTTTAACTCCGTTTTACGATCTATTTTAATGCTACTTGTTTATACTCATAAGATTACACCCAGAGTTACCTATACCTTTAAGCATATATGCACAAGAGTATTAGGGGTAAAGGTGTCTTTTACCAGTAAAGTAGAAGATTTTGTGGCCCATGAAGGCCCTAAATTATCGTATACCCATAAGCAGTTAGGAAACGAGTTACACATCAGTGCTGTAGAGTTGCTTTTTGAACAAGGGGTAATGGATGTCGACCTTCAATTGCAAGATTGGGAAGGTGTGCCTTGTTTTTTTGCGTCTAAAATTGCAGAATCAGCCTTGCCTTACGACCTCTTTGCGGCTACTTTTTATATGTTAAGCAGATATGAGGAGTATTTACCACATGTAAAAGATGCATTAGGGCGTTTTCCAGCTAGCGAGAGTATAGCCTATAAAAATCAATTTTTAGATCGCCCTGTTGTCGATATGTGGATACTACGTTTTAGGAAGGTCCTAGCAGGATCTTTCCCCGGTTCTATATTAAAACAGTCACAATTTACGACTCAAGTTGTCATAGATGTACCTCAGGCCTACGCCTACAGGAAAGTTGGGTTTTTAAGAACCGTAGGGGGCTATGGACGGGACTTTATTAATTTTCGCTTAAAGCGAAATTTTATAAGAACCCAAGTCCTATTAGGACTACGTAAAGATCCTTTTGATATATTTAGTTGGTTAGTCAATGTTCAAAAACAATCTTCCTCTCGATTTAAACTATTTTTCGAACTAGGTGATTATACCGCCGATAGTAAGAATATAAAATACAGTAAACGTAGTTTTCAATCCCTAATAAAAATGGTAGGCGACTATTCAAGTGTAGGATTATTAGTATCCAAAAATGCTTCACAATCTGTAGATGTTTTAAAAGAGGAAAGAAAACGCATTGAGCATATTACGAATAGACCCTTGAAGCAAACGAGAATTACAGATTGTAAAATGATACTTCCTAACAGTTATAGGGATCTTTTAGATCAGGAAATTGCAGAAGATTACACGATGGGGTATCCTGATATTCCTGGCTTTAGAGCAAGTACATGCACACCCTTTTTATTTTATGATTTGGATTATGAAATACAGACCCCTTTGGTGATCAATCCATTTTGTATCCACGTAAATGCGATTATTGACGAAACCAAACAAACCATAGATCGGGTGCGCTTAGAGCAAATTAAGGGCGCTGTAAAAGACGTGAATGGACTGTTTTTAATTGCTTTTTCAAATTCAGATTTCACGAATGTGTACAGTAAAAAAGTATTTAGAACATTATTAACAACAGATGAGTAAACAGATTACAGACATTTTTTTTGATCTCGACCATACCTTGTGGGATTTTGATCGTAATTCAGGACTAGCCTTTGCTACCATATTTGAAAAGAATAAAATAGAAGTACACTTACAAGATTTTTTAGAAGTGTATTCTCCTATTAATTTTCAATACTGGAAATGGTTTAGAGAAGAAAGAGTTACCAAAGCACAGTTGCGCTATGGTAGATTTAAAAAAACATTTGATGCCCTTAATATGAAGGTGACAGATGATACGATAGATACACTTTCGGAAGATTATATACTACACTTGCCAGATCATAATTATCTATTTGGAGGTGCGATAGAGCTCTTGGAGTATTTGAAAAAAGAATATAAACTTCATATCATCACCAACGGTTTTGAGGAAGTGCAAATGAAAAAACTTAAAAACTCAAATATTGATATTTACTTTGAAACGGTAACTACAAGCGAAGCTGCGGGTGCAAAAAAACCAAGTCCGAAGATTTTTGAAAAAGCACTCAAAGCTGCAAAAGCAACCCCAGAGCAAAGCATGATGATAGGCGATACGTATGAAGCAGATATTTTAGGAGCAGAGCGTATGAATATGAAAACAATATGTTTTAATTATCACGATCTGAAAATGCCTGAAAAGCAAGTTGTAGTAAATGATTTGCTTGAAATTTGTAAGTACTTATAGCAATATACTTGTCAAATATTCGTTTTTTTGTTATCATCAACAAACTCCCCCAAGTTATGAAATACCTTCAACGATATCTGAGCATAGTTGTGCTTATCGCTATATTTTCTATAAGCATTTCTTGTGTAGATGATGTAGATTTTGATCAGACACAAGATGTGGTGTTTAACCAAACAGTAGACGCATCTCTCATTTTCTTTACGATTGATACAACTGATCTTGAAAATGTAAATACAGAAGAAGCTGTGGTTACCGTGCGTGATAGCACGCGATTGGAGTTTCTTGACGATGATTACATACGAGAAAACTTACTAGAGGTTACACTAGATTTTCAAGTCGATAATACCTTTGGGCAATCTCTTGTAAACCGAGCTGTTTTTTTAAATAATGCAGGTCAAGAACAATTTGTTGTAGAATTTGAAATTATTTCTTCTCCAGATGGTTCTGTGCAACGAACAGAGTTTACACAAGTGTTAAGCCAAGAAGATATTATAGCTATAAGTAATTCAATTCAGATTGCAAATGAAGTGATTTTCACGACCAACGGAGCTTCTTTAAACGGAGAATTATCTCTCCAAAGTAAAGCATTGTACAAACTTGAATTTTCAGACTTATAATCGTATGAGAGTAGTTCTTTTCATATGCGTAAGCTTTATGGTGACACAGGTCTGTGCACAAAATAAACAGTTGTTGTATAATGTAGATGATTTGCCACAAACATTATTAAGTAACCCAGGAGCCTCTATCGCTTTTGAAAAACATATAGGGATTCCACTTTTTTCTGGAATATCATTCAGTGCAGGCTCTACAGGGGTAAGTGTGTATGATATTTTTCAAGAGGGAGGCGATATTAATGCACGTATCCGAGATGTTCTCTTTAGCCTAGATAATAAAGATGCTTTCCTGTTTAACCAGCAATTAGAGTTAGCTTCTTTTGGGTGGAAAAGTAAATTTTCCGAAAATTATTATTCAGCAGGTCTTTATCAAGAGACCGATGTGATTGCCTATTTTCCAAAAGATTTAGCAGTACTAGCCTATGAAGGGAATGCCAACTATTTAAATACCCCTTTTCAATTCTCTGATATATCTGTTGCGGCTGAAGTGATCTCTGTCTATCACTTTGGAGTGAATAAAGAGATTTCTAAAAAGCTGAGAGTAGGAGGACGTGCAAAGTTATACATGAGTATTGCTAATATAAATAGTACGGGTAATGAAGGCTTTTTTATTACAAGGACAACACCCGACGGACCTAATTTTTTACAACACGAAGTTCAAGGAGCATCAGTTACTGCTAATACCTCTGGGTTGCGCTCCATTATAGATGGAGATGCTGGTGCAGGAAGTGCCGCAGGAAGAGCCATACTAAGTAATAATCTTGGAGTAGGGTTTGATATAGGGGGCACCTATACATTTAATAGTTTTTGGACAGCTACAGCTAGCATCATTGATGTCGGGGCTATTTTTCACACCAAAGATTTACGCAATTATAGGGTTTCTGGTAGCTATGCAACCAGTGGTATAGAATTACAATTCCCAGATGTGTTAGATGGAGAACAACTCTCAAACTATTGGCAAAACCTAGAAAATGAATTTGAAGAAAATCTTCCTTACGAAGATGAACTAGAGAATAGCTATACTACGTGGCGTCCAACCAAGTTTAACGCCTCTGTAAATAGAGGGTTTGGGGCCAATCTTAATGGCGATTGTGATTGTACCAATGGTGGGGTAGATCGGTATGCAATGAATGTAGGCGTACAGTTATTTGCTATAAAGCGTCCCAGAAGTCTTCAGGGGGCAGCCACGGTGTATGTAGATACAGTATGGAGTCGGTTGTTAAGAACCAAAATGACCTATACCTATGACGCATTTTCCAATAGAAATGTTGGGCTCTTACTTTCAACAAAAATTAACAAATTTAATGTTTATCTTGCGGCTGATAATTTATTAGATTATTCCAATCTGGCAAAGGCTCAAAGCGCTTCTGTACAGTTTGGTTTTCAGTTACTTTTTGATCCTGAATAAAAATGAAACTACCATTAATTGCATTCCTCTTATTGATCCATTTTTCCTCTTTTGCACAAAGTGTAAATGATTATCAATACGTTATTATTCCTGAAAAATTTGACTTTGCAAAAAATGTCGATGAATATCAGTTAAACTCGCTCACACAATTCTTATTCAATAAGTATGGATTTGATGCCTATAGAGAAAGAGATGAAAAACCTGCTGGATTAGAAAACGGTAGTTGCAATGCTTTATACGCAAATGTTGAGAGTGATTCAAATTTCAGAATATCAAGATTACAAGTGATTTTGGAAGACTGTAATGGGAACGTGGTTTTTGTCTCTGAACAAGGAAGAAGTAAAGAAAAAGAGTATAAGAAGTCTTATCATGAGGCACTTCGAGACGCTTTTATTTCTATCCAAGAATTACAATATTCTTATAACGGAACATCCCACGAAAAGAAAGAAACAGCAGAAACTACGCCACCCAAAGAAGAGCCCAAAGAAGAGTCCAAAGAACAACCTGAGGAGGAAATAAAAGAAATCATCACGCCACAACCAGCTGTTGTTGAGCAAGCTGTGACAGAGGTGGAAGAAGTAGAAACAATAACTTCTGCAGAAGGTACGTATCAAAGCGCTGATGGATTTTATACACTTGTTATAAAAGAAGATAATCTCACTATTCTTGAGGGAACACAAAAAATAGGAACGGCAATTACCAACGACAATAAGACCTATGAAGTCTTAACAACTCAGTTTACTGGAAAAGGGTATTTTGAGAACAATACCTTTATTGTAGACCGCACAGTAAAAGGAATTGGAATTGTAAAAATGATATTTTCAAAAAGCAAATGAAACAATTTTTAACCATAGGTTTAGCCCTTTTTTTTCTAGGCTGTGGTCAAGAAAAAGAAACCAAAAATACCACCCCGGTATCTCAAGAAACCCTCGACAAAACGCAGAATCTTTTTGAGCTTATTCCAAGTGCAGACAGCGGTATTACATTCTCAAATACACTTAAAGAAAATGTAGGTACGATAGAGAATCTTTTTGATTTTGATTATTTCTACAATGGTGCAGGCGTTGGCGTTGCAGATATTAATAATGACGGGCTGCAAGATCTTTTTTTTACAGGAAATCAAGTTGAAAATAAGTTATACCTCAACAAAGGAAATTTACAATTTGAAGATATCTCTGAACAAGCAGGCATCAATACGGGGAAACAATGGGCAAACGGCGTCACTTTTGCCGATGTTAATAATGACGGGTGGCTTGATATTTACGTTTCTCAGGGAGGTCCAAAGCAAGCACAAGACCGCAAAAACCTATTATACATTAATTTAAAAGATAACCGCTTTCGCGAAAGCGCACAAGAATACAACCTCGCAGATACAGGCATTAGTACGCAGTCGGTGTTTTTTGATTATGATAATGACGGCGATCTAGATTGCGTGGTTTCCAATGAAAATGAGTTTTACGGACTCGATCCGCAGCGATTTTTTGCTACGATGGATTTAGGTGCCAACCTAGATAAAAGTAGCGTGCAGTTGTATGAAAATACAGGAAGTTCCTACTCGAAAATCACCAAAAAAGCAGGCCTTCTTAAAGCAGCTTTTGGACTTGGAATTACGGTAAGTGATATCAATAATGATGGATGGCTAGATATTTATATTGCCAATGATTATTATGTGCCGGATGCCATGTACATCAATAATAAAAATGGCACATTTACAGACCGTATCAAAGAATACACAAAACAAGTTTCTTTCTTCGGGATGGGCGTTGATATTGCCGATATTAATAATGATAACCTTCAAGATATTTTTGTGCTAGACATGGCTGCCAGTGACCATGTGCGTTCGAAAACGCTGATGGCAAGCATGGATGTAGATCGTTTTTCTATGCTGGTGGATGATTTTGGATTTCAGCATCAATACATGTTTAATTCGTTGCAATTAAACATGGGAGGGAACCATTTTAATAATGCGGTGCACCAAGCCAAAATGGCAAAAACAGATTGGAGCTGGGCAGGACTCATCGCCGACTTAGACAATGATTCTCATCGCGATGTGTATGTGACCAATGGGTATAGAAGGTATGCACTGGATAATGATATTCAAGGGCAAGTGCGAGATACGCAGAAAGCCTTTGGAGGAAAAGTACCATTAGATGTAAAGCAAAAGCTATATGATGCTATGCCTACCGAAAAACTGAGTAATATTATGTTTCATAATGACGGTGATCTTCATTTTGAAAACAAAGGATACCAGTGGGGACTTGCTGTAGCGTCTTACTCCAACGGAGGGGCTTATGCCGATTTAGATAATGATGGGGACTTGGAACTCATTGTAAATAATATAGACGATCAGGCTTTCTTGTTTAAAAACACGAGTACAGAAAAAGAAGTTGGAAACTACCTGCGGGTTGCTTTAGAAGGGAGTACTTCAGAAACATTTGCCAAAGTCACGATAGCCTATGGAGATCAATCCCAAGTATACGAGTCTAAAAGAGCCAAAGGGTACCTTTCTGCTACAGAAAATATCGCACATTTCGGACTGGGAGATGCCCAGAATATAGATAAAATAACGGTGCAATGGCTTTCGGGAAAGAAGGAAGAGCGCACCAATGTTTCTGTAAACACCCTAGTTTCATTTGTAGAAAATAAAGCAACACTTTCGGGTGATCCCGTTTTTAAAACGGATATGGAGGCTGGGTACGCTTTCGCGAAAGCGGAAACCACATTCGGACTCGATTTTATTCACACCGAAAATACTTATGATGATTTTGCAAAGGAAGTCTTACTGCCTTACAAGCAATCTACTTTAGGGCCTGGGATGACAAAAGGAGATGTCAATGGAGACGGACTGGAAGATGTGTATATAGGCGGGGCTTCTGGACAAGCGGGGCAATTATTTGTGCAAACGGAAAGGGGGTTTAAAAAATCAAAACAAACCGCTTTTGAAGCCGATGCGATGCAAGAGGATATGGAATCTATTCTTTTTGATGCTGATGGTGACCAGGATCTAGACTTGATCGTGGTGAGTGGTGGCAATGAGTTTGCAGCCCAAACGGCTGCCTATGAGAATCGATATTATCAAAATGACGGAAAAGGAGTATTTACCAAAGTCGCTTTTGATACCAATGAAACGACAGGATTCCTGTCTAGTAAATCAGTCACTACCATCGATTATGATACAGATGGAGATCTAGATGTGATTATAGGAAACCGCATTCAACCGCAACATTTTCCTGTAAGTGCTCCTTCTCAAATCTATCAGAATAATGGAGGTGCTTTTACAAATGTAACAGCACAAGTAGCACCAGGATTGCTAGATTTTGGGATCGTAAATAAAGTGATCACTACAGATTATGATGCCGATGGGGATGCTGATTTTATGATTGTAGGGGAGTGGTCTTATATTGGCGTTTTTAAAAATGAGAATGGCGTATTTACAGATGTTTCCAAAGATATAGGTCTAGATACCGAAAAAGGATGGTGGTTCACTATTTCAGAAACCGATGTTAATAAAGACGGCCTTCCTGATTTTATTGTCGGGAATATAGGCGATAACGTAAAGTACAAAGCCTCCAAAAAAACACCTTTCAAAGTATTTGCTTCCGATTTTGATGACAATGGGACTTTTGATTTGGTGCTGAGTAGTAGTTACAATGGTAATTATGTGCCTGCCAGAGGAAAACAGTGTTCTACGCAACAAATGCCTTTTATCTCAGAAAAGTTTGAAACCTACAATGCCTTTGCTAATGCAACCTTAAAAGATATTTATGGAGAAAAACTGGAAACTGCCTATCAAAAAGAAGTGACTACGTTTTCTTCAAAACTATTAATCAACAAGGGGGACGGTACCTTTGATGTATCTACATTACCAACTAATGTGCAAACAGCTCCAGTGTTGAGTGTAATCACGAGAGATATAAATCAGGATGGTTATGAAGATGTGATTGTGATAGGGAACATTTATGAAACGGAAGTAGAAACGCCTCGATATGACGCAGGCAATGGGGTTGTGTTACTCTCCAATCAAAAAGACGGTTATACAGCAGTGTCTGCGATGAAGTCAGGATTATATGTAGATGGTAATGCTAAGAGCCTTTTGGAAGTGTCTCATAAGGCTTTAAATAAAGAGATAGTACTCGTAGGAGTAAATGATGGTCCTCTTACGGTAGTGGAGCTTAAATAGTCTTAATAGTCGTATTTGTCATTCCATCGTACTTTAAGGAAGTCTCTAAGTCCTTTTTCTCTAGCAGAAGTTCCAGGGTCGTATAATTTTGTATTGGTTATTTCTTCGGGTAGAAATTCCTGATGTGCAAAGTTGCCTGGATAATCATGTGCATATTTATAGGCTTCTCCATAGCCTAGTTCTTTCATTAGTTTTGTGGGCGCATTACGTAAATGTATTGGTATCGAAAGATCTCCTGTTTCCTTTACAAGTTGTTGGGCTTTGTTAATGGCCATATAGGAAGCATTACTTTTAGGAGAACTTGCAAGATAGGTTACACATTGACTTAGAATGATTCTTGCTTCTGGATATCCAATGGTGTTGACAGCTTGAAAACAATTAGTAGCAACGACCAACGCGGTTGGGTTTGCATTTCCGATATCTTCTGAAGCCGAAATGATTAATCTGCGTGCTATAAATTTTACATCTTCACCCCCTTCTATCATTCTAGCGAGCCAATAAACAGCAGCATTTGGATCACTCCCACGTATGGATTTTATAAAGGCAGAAATAATATCATAGTGCTGCTCGCCCGTTTTATCATAAAGCACGGTATTTTTTTGAATTTTAGACATCACAAGATCGTTTGTGATGGTTACCTTGTCATTGGGCTCTGTGGTGACAACAAGTTCAAAAATATTAAGCAATTTACGGGCATCACCACCACTAAGTCTTAATAACGCTTCTGTCTCTTTAAGTACGATGTTTTTATTTTTAATAATGCTATCTTCCTTGATCGCACGTTTTAGTAGCGCTTCTAGATCTTCTTTTCCAAAAGGTTTCAGGATGTATACTTGACATCGCGACAAAAGGGCAGGGATGACTTCAAAACTTGGGTTTTCTGTCGTAGCTCCAATCAACGTGACCCATCCTTTTTCTACGGCACCGAGTAAGGAGTCTTGTTGTGATTTACTAAAACGATGGATCTCATCAATAAATAGGATAGGATTTTTTTGAGTAAACAAGCCGCCACTTTGTTTTGCTTTGTCTATGACTTCTCTGATGTCCTTGACGCCACTGTTAATCGCGCTTAGGGTGTAGAAAGGGCGTTTGGATTCGTTGGCGATAATCGTAGCCAATGTCGTCTTTCCAATGCCGGGAGGTCCCCAGAGAATAAGCGAAGGAATCACTCCTGCGTCTAGCGCTTGACGTAATGATCCTTGTTCTCCCACAAGGTGGACTTGACTTAAGTAGTCTTCCAGTTTTTTTGGACGTAAACGCTCTGCTAATGGTGTATTCATAGCATAAAAATAGGTATTTTATGAGTGATTAGAATGACAATGTTACGGTATTATTATATTTGGCTGATTCTTTGCTTTTAAATTAATATGAATTCAAAACCTTCCTCTTTTCAATTTTATAATGGGGTCATTGCATACCCCGTTGGGTTTGTATTACTCATATGGGTTGTCTATTGGATTGAGATACGTTTTGGTGTTAACTTTACACCCTATGGTGTCAAGCCTCAAACAGCACTCGGTTTAAGAGGCGTTCTCTTTTCTCCATTTATCCATAGTAGTGTATCGCATTTGTGGCATAATACAGTGCCCTTATTTGTATTGAGCACAGCTCTTTTTTATTTCTATAATAGAATCGCGTGGCGGGTCTTTTTTTTACTTATTATTTTAAGTGGATTAGGGACATGGCTTATTGGTCGGTCTGCCTACCACATAGGGATGAGTGGTGTTATTTATGGTTTGGTGTCTTTTTTGTTCTTTAAAGGGATACGAGCCAAGCATTACAGACTCATTGCGCTTTCTTTACTCGTTGTATTTTTATATGGGAGTTTGGTTTGGGGTACGTTGCCCATGGATGAGAAAATATCTTGGGAAGGACATTTGTCTGGATTTATTGTTGGGGGAGTCTTAGGTTTTTGCTTTCGCGAAAGCGTAGCCAAGCCTCCAAAATATGTTTGGGAAGCAGAAGATTATAATGAAGAAGACGATCCGTTTATGCGTCAATTTGACGAAAACGGAAATTTTATAGAGATACAAGAAGACGTTGAAGCCGAAGACGAGTTTGAATCTGAAGAAACAGCTGAAGAGCCAACAATTAATTATATTTTTAAGGAAAAAGACCTTAATAATGAGTCTTAAGTTATGATTGTCGTTGTCGTACGACCTCATATAAAAAAGCGCCACACGCCACCGATACATTTAATGAAGCAATAGACCCCAATAAAGGTAATTTTGCTTTTTCATCCACAATTTTAAGGACTCCTGGTGATACACCGCTGTCTTCTCTACCCATTACAAGAGCTGTAGGTTGTTTGAAGTCTAGGTTGTATAAAGTGTTTTCAGTTTTTTCTGTAGCAGCAACAACGTGTATGCCTGACCCTTGAAGGTAATAGATGGCATCTTTAATGTGATCTACTTTTGCAATAGGAATATTAAAGGCAGCTCCTGCTGATGTTTTTATTGCAACAGCATTAAGTGGGGCGCCTCCTTTTTTAGGGATAATGATCCCATGTGCACCAGTGCATTCTGCGGTACGTATGATAGCGCCAAAATTACGAACATCAGAAAGCTGATCTAATAAAATGAATAGGGGAGTGACCCCAGATGCTACAGTACGGTTAACGAGATCTTCAAAGTCATCAAATCGAACCACAGAGATATTTGCTATGGCTCCTTGGTGGTTCTGTTGTGTGAGTTTATTTAATTTTTCAATGGGTACATACGAAGTTTGTATGCCATTTTTTTTAATTAGCGTGTTAAGCTCACTTGTAAGGTTGTTTGTAAGCCCTCTTTGTAAATAGACTTTATCAATTTCTTTTCCGGCCTCAATGGCTTCTATAATAGCTCTAGTACCAAATATTTGAAGATTTTTTTCCATTGTTTACTCGAATTCTCGTGATTGTGTTGTGATATAAAATTCAAAGTTAGTGTTAATTCACCTCAACTTTGATGTTTTTTAATTTGATATCTTCTATTTCTCTAAGATTTGCAGCTTGATAAAGAGTGTACATCTTGTCTAGATTTGTAGTGTCTTTGCTTAAGGCAAAAGTATAATAATCTGAAAATCCAATGCCTTTAATGTTTCTATGATTATAATATTTTTTAAAAATCGGATGTCCCCCAGATAATGCATGTTTTTCAGCTTGGTAAGCTATGGTAAATTGCTCTTTATCTATGTATAAATAAAACTCATCATACGTGCTTGGAGCTTCTTGGAGTATTTTTGCATAAAGGGTATAATACGTTTTCTTTCTTATTTTGATGTCTTCCATTTTTTGAAAAGAAACATCATTTGTGGTTAGTGTGTGTGGTATTGATGTTAAAAATAAAAAAGCATCTAACTTTAAATCAAGCACCTTTCTAAGGTATTGGTCGTTTTCTAATTTTTTATTATTTACATAATATTCTATGAGTCCATTTTTATAGGTAGCTCTATAATTAGTAGTGTCAACATTTCTAATGACAGTATTAAAAGTCAAGATGCTGTCGTGTATCATTTCATATTCAAGATCAGATACCGTAAAATTTATCTTAGAGTTTTTGAATTGAGTAGTACCATATTTTAGTAATACGTTTTCAAATAATTGTTTTTCAGTAATTTCTTTTTTTGAGTTGGAGCAAGATGTTAAGCTGGCAACTAATACTACTAAACAGAGATATAATCTGATTGAATTCATTTCTAAATTTTCAATTTCGTGTTAAAAAAAAAGGGTTCATAATTTAAAAACTATGAACCCTTTATAAATTGCTATAAAATCTATTGCTTCGTTAACGTAGCTTGTATTGATTTAGGAGCTTCTCCACAGTCTTGTACTGCTTCTGGATCTCCATCACCATAATTGTCGGTGAATCTGATTGTGAAACTTGTATCATCAACTAAGTCGAATGATCCAAAAGATCCATCAGGAGCAGGGCCTATTGTAAGACCAGAGCTACACTGTAAACCACTAGGTTGCCCAGGAGGTATTACAACCGCATCTACTACGAATGACATGTTAAAAGGTACAGCTGCTTGTCCTACACCGGCATCAGGTAAGAATACATAATCAAAAGCACGGTCTACAGAACTTCCTCCTGCAGGTTGTACTAATGTAACTGTTCCTCCTTCTTCAAAAGTGTTAAATCCTAATACTCCAGCAGAATCGTTAGTAATTGTATAATCACCTAAAAATGCATCTGCTGCAATAGGAGATATTACGTTTGTTACATACTGAAATGGAGAATTAAAAAATCCTGCAGTAATAATACCACCTGCATTATCACTAGAGAAAACTCTACCATCAGTTAATACTAATTCTAATCTAGTTAGATATGTATCTCTTCCGAAGATAGATGCTAATGTAGAATTAGTCGCTGTAAGGAAATCCTGTGTAGTAATTGTTATATCTACTCTAGGTAATCCAAAAGGTCCATCAGTAAATTCTGAAGCAGGAATTGTTCTGTAAAGAATTTCTTGCCCTTCAATAGAGTTTGATGAGTCACCAAAAACAGGTCCTGAATTATCAGTAAAAGTGATATACACATTTACAAGATCTAAAAGATCACCTTCTTGTTCATCTTGCTCTTCAATGGTAAAAGAGATTCCACCATCTAGCGTTTCATTATTTACTTCGTTTTGTGTTATTTCAATAGTTCTTAACACAGCACCAGTCTCAACAGTATCTTGAACAGTTACTGTTACGTTTTCTTCATCGTCATCACAAGAGCCCAAGCCTAACGCTAAGATTCCCATAAAGGCATATTTATATAAATTTTTCATGTTTAATTTTTCTTTAAATTAAAATTTAGTTTGCAGCAGGGAATCCACCACTAGCTGAAGAAGGAGGGTTCGTATCCCAAAATACTTGAACACTCTGATCTGCTTTTTGACTAATATTTGGATTTGCTACTACCTCAGACGTAGCGTAAGGGAATGACCTTACAAAACCTCCTGGGTTTGGCTCTAAGTTTGGAGGAAGGGTGGTTGGGAAACCAGTTCTTCTGTAGAAGTTATAAGCTTCTGCTCCAGCACCAAATTGAGAAATCCAGTATTGCTCAGCAAGTAAGTTCATACGATCATCATTGTTAGTCGCACTATTGAATGCTTGTACTTGATCATCAACGAACGTAGTAATAGCTGCAGCATCTACATCAAAAGAAGTATCTCTTGAAGCATCTCTTTCGCCAAATCCAACAACTTTCGTTACAGATTTAGTGATTGCATTTTCTAAGTGCATTGCAGCCATTCCAGGATTGTTTTGAGCCATAGCTACTTCAGCACGCATAAAGTCTACTTGTGAAGCTAATAGGAAAGGCTCTATACCTGCTCCTCCAGCACCTAATGTTAGACCTACGTTAGAAAAACGATCATCATCAAATAATCCACCAGCAGGATAAACACCAGCTGCAGTTCTGAAGAAGTTATCTGGTGGAGCTCCACCATCATCTCCGTGTAAACGTCCCCAATATCCATTTTCTACAAAACAGAAGATGTCACCAAATCCAGCAGCTGCTACGTGAGCAGGAGCCATTTGAAGAGAACATTGTAGTGTTTCTCCATTTCCATCAGTATCACAACTAGCACCAGGAGTACAATCAGTTTGTCTGAAGAAGTAATAACGGATTCTAGGATCATTAGAATTTAACATATAATCCATTGTCCAGTTAGACTTGTAGATGTTTGCACCAGAAGGTGTGTAATCTGCAACATAATCTGGATGACGTTCGTCAGGATTTACTTCGTTAGTTCCAAATTCGAATACAAAATCTTGATCATTAGATTCAATGAAGTTTGCTCCAGCAATGATCTGATCAAAAGTAGTGTAGTCTTCTACTGTAAGTGCCGCTTTTAAGCGTATGGTATTAATGGCTCTAATCCATAACTCAGAGTCTCCTCCGTAGAATAAATCAGTACCACTAGTTCCAGTTAATAAACCTTCTGCTTCATCAAGCATAGTTAAAGCCGCAGTATATACTGATTGACCTGAATCTACATTTGGCGCAGGAAATTCATCTGGTTGAACAGCTTCAGATAATGGAATATCTCCAATAAAATCAACCATTAACATAAGGCTATGCGCTAGCATAACTTTTGAAATTCCCTCTTGAAAGTTCAGTGTACCATCAGCAGCTTCTGCATTTAATGCTACAATGTTATTAATGTTTGGAATCATAGAAGTAGAATAGATTCTATTCCAGTTTCCATTTAGAGCATTTCCAGTAATACCTGCAAAATAATCTCTAGAACCAAACGTATTAATTCTTACTAATCCAGCTGCGTTTCCGTTAAAGCTAGACATGTTATTCAAGTACCCTATCTGAATCGTATTTAATAATAAATTTGGATCGGCTTGAGTAGGGTTAAGTCCATTGGGGTTTTCTGTAAGCTCAAGTTCTACTGTTTCACAAGAGTAAAACATAGCTGAACTAGCAACAGCAACCGCCATTATGAATTTAATTATTTTTTTCATAATTATAATTTTATAAATTTTTAATTAAAATGATGCTTTAACACTTACACCATAACGTTTAGATGATGGTCCGTTAAGGAAGTCAAATCCACGTCCATTACCTATACCTACACCTGCAACGTTAGGATCAAAATTTGCTCCGTCTGGTGTATTGTAAGCATCATACCAAAGGTTAAATCCGCTAGCCGTAATGCTGAAAGAACCAAATGGTGTTTTTTCTAAGTATTTCTTAGGTACATTATAACCGAAAGAAATTTCTTGAAGTCTAACTACAGAACCATCATATACTTGTAATTCAGATGGGCCGAACAGTATGTTTGAGAAGTAATACTGTGAGTTGTTAATCTGAGTTTGGTTAGGCGTTGAATTTCCAGCAGCGTCAACATTTACACCAGGAAGGATAAACGTGTTCTCTCTGTCTTCAGTTTCAACAATTAATCCACGTCCAAGAAGTACAGATATTGTTGATGCATAAATGTCACCTCCTTTTGTATGGTTAATTTGGAATCCTAAGTTAAAGTTCTTGTATGATAATGTATTGATAAAGTTCATTACATAATCTGGTTGTGGGTTACCGATGATAGGCTGAATGTTACGTCCGTCATCTAAAGTGATGTTTGGCTCAGTTACATAGTTACCAGCAGCATTCACAACGAAGTTACCGTTTGCATCTCTTAAAATACGATCTCCAACGATTACACCTAATTGCTCTCCTTGGATAGCCGCGTTTCCTAAGTTTCCAAATCCAGCATATACAATGATATCTTCAGCTTGCTCAGTTACGATTTGCTCAGACTGCGTAAAGTTAATTCTTGAATTCCAGTTGAATCCGTTGTTGTCACTTTGAAAGATGTCAACACCTAAATCAACTTCCCAACCGTCTCCTTCTACTTTACCAATGTTATCTTGTGTAACAGTAAATCCAGTTGATGGAGCTAAGTTTCTGTTTACGATTAAGTCTTCAGTTTGACGATCAAAATAAGATACATCTAAACTAACTCTGTTTTTCCATAAACGTGTTTCAAAACCAAATTCTAGTTCACTGATAAGCTCAGGTTGTAGGTCTGGGTTTGCTCTAAAGCTACTAAGTCCGTTTGTTGTTAATCCAACTTGAAGTTGGTTAATGTTTTGGTTTACTAACTGAGATACTGGGAATCCTTGTGGGAATCCAGCAGATGTTCCTAAACTAGCTCTTACTTTAAGGTAATTTAAAGCATCACTCTTTAAGCCATCAAAAGCAGCTGTTGGTAAGAAAGAGATACTTGCACTTGGGTAGAACTGAGAGTTGTTCTCAGTAGGTAAGTTAGAAACCCAGTCATTACGTCCAGAAAGCATTAAGAAAAACATGTTGTCATAATCAAAATCAGCTTGACCGAATACACCAACAATATTTCTGAATGTAGTAAATTGTCTAGCAACTTGTTGTCTGAAGTTAAAGTGTCTTTGAACTCCAAATACGATTTGATCAGTACTAGCTACTCCTTGAGCATCAACTTCTCTAGATCTAGAGGTTGCACCAGCAGTAAATGTAACACCAATTTTATCACTTAAATCATAATCTCCACTTAAAGCTAAGAAGTGATCCCAAATTCTTGTGTTAATATCAAATGTGTTGTACTCTCCACGAATATCATCACGTGCAGCACCTAATACACCACCTTTGTTGATGTAGCTTTCGTTTCTTTGGTTAAAGAAATCAACCCCAGCTCTGTACTGAAGGTTTAAGTTATCAGATAACTCATAAGATAAAGTAGAGGTACCAAATACACGGTTTGTGATTTGTGAATCTTTAGCATTTTGTACAATCCAATTAGGGTTGTTAATATCGTTACCATTACGGTAGTAGATACTTCCTCCTGTTTCTGGAATCTCAAACGGAAGATTTACTAAATCTACGTTACGAGGTGTAAAGAATACATTTGCAAATACAGAGAATCCTGTAGTACCGTTTCCTAAAGAAGCAGCTACTGGTGGGATTGAGAAGTCAGTTCTAGCATAGTTTAAAGATCCAGAGATCGTAAACTTGTTAGTTAATTGAGCTCTACCTCCAATAGATAAGTTATTTCTTCTTAGTTGGTTTCCTGGGATAAACCCTTGATCATCTAAGTGACCGTAGTTAACATTGTAAGATACTTTACCGTCTTCTGAACTTCCATTAATGTTTATAGAAGTATTAGAAACTGCTCCAGTTCTAAAGAATGCATCTACGTTATTATATGGTCTCCATTCGTAACGTTGATCCTGAAATTCTTGATTAAGGATGTTGTTACCACCTAAGAATCCATTAAGGAATGCAGAAGATGAGTATGGGTGTTCAACAGTTCCATCAGCATCAATTAATTGTGCAGGATCATTTAAATATCCATCAACTCCACCAGCATTAAAAGAAGGTCCCCAGTTTGAGAAGAACCATCCAAATGATTGGTCAAATCCTCCACCGTATGTATTTTGATAATCAGGTAGAGAAGCAATTTCGTTTGCAAAATAAGATTGGTTGATCGTTATTTCTGATTTCTTAGGACCTTGTCCACGAGAAGAAGCAGATTTTGTTGTAATTACGATTACCCCATTTCGTCCTGCAGTACCATAAAGTGTAGCTGCTGCTAAACCTTTAAGAACGTTAACGCTTTCAATGTTGTTCGGATCAAGATCTAAGAAACGAGAAGATCCATTGTTACCGTTAGCAAAGTTTCCATCTGTGTTTGTGTCACTACTAAAAGGAACCCCATCTACGATGAAAAGTGCTTGGTTACTTCCATTAATAGAGTTGTAACCACGAATAACAACGTTTGTTGCAGATCCTGATGCACCACTCTGAGAAGTAATTGCTACCCCAGATGCTTTACCTGAAAGTATACGTCCAACGTCACCTTCTGTACGATTTTCGATTTCTTCTGAAGAAACCTCACTTACAGCATATCCTAACGCTTTTTTCTCACGCTTTATACCCTGAGCTGTTACGATTACTTCGTCCAATTGATTGTCAGAAGCAAGGGCAACATTAATTGTAGTTTGATTACCTACAGTAACCTCTTTTGTTGTGTAACCTACATAACTAAAAACAAGCACATCATTCGGGCTTGCTTGGATAGTATAGTTACCATCAAAATCGGTTTGAGCTCCAGTCTGAGTTCCTTTGATTAAGACACTTGCCCCAGGCAATGGTCCGTTTTCTTCAGAAACTGTTCCGGAAACTGTTGTTTGTGCAAATGAAACTTGCACGACAAACGCTAACAAGAGCGTTAAAATTCCACTAAACTTTGTTTTCATTTTTATAAATTATTTGAATTAGCCAATGTCAAAAATCACAATAAAAAGTTAATTACACAACTATTTACTCCTAAATTTTAGAAATTTTAAATATATCTGAATATTGTGTGAGATGTATTTAAAATTAGAGATCTAGCTATATGGTACACTTTAATCTTTTAAGAGTTCCCTATAATAGTCCTTTATATCATAAAAATACTTCTTTTAATATTTTAACATATCTAACAATTATATGTGTTTGTGTTATATGTTAACTTACTGTTAAGGAATTGCGCTAGTGGTCTTTATCAAATGCTAATAAAATAAAGCATGCATTTAAGGACCTACTATGTGTAGATTAGATTATAGATAATATATAGGAAACAAACAAAATCCAGAGAAGGTTTCCTCTCTGGATTTTGTTTGTTTTTAGCATCGTATACCTAGTATTATAAGGCTACTTTGTCCAATACATTTACTTTTTTAGAAATTGTTGCACAAAGGTGTTATTTCCTTGTAGAATACGTAAAAAATAATTTCCAGTAGCAAGATTACTTACATCTATCGTATTTGTTTCATTAAGCGTAGCGTTTAATACCCGCTTTCCATCAGCAGTAAATACAGAATAGATGGCATTTTCTAATAGGGTGGTTGTTTCTAAATTGATGACATCATCTGCGGGATTAGGATATATGCTAAGTTCGTTTTCAGTGATATCATCTACGCCTAATGCTTCATTTTCATGTATGATAAGTGTATCATTAATCTCAGGGTTTTCTACTACAGTAATGATTCCAGAAGGCCAATACACAGTTACAGTGTCTATGGTGTTATCTTGTCCTAAACCAAAATGTGTGTTTAAGGAACTCATATATCTAAAGCCTTCCCCACTTCTTACATCTCTGATTTGAGTTCCTAGGTCTGGAGATGTTATTTCTACACGCGCTCCGATTCCATTTAAATTACTTTGATCGCCTATAGTGACGATTTTGATCCAGTTATTGTCATTCCCATTATTAATAAACAAGCCATTACTAAAAATATCAAGAAATCCGTCATTGTTTACATCTCCTATAGCACCACTTTGAGGAACTGTCTGTGAAATTACTTCAAACGATAGCCCATCACCATTATTAATTAGTATTTGTCCGTTTGAAAATACATCAATATGTCCATCATTATTAAAATCAGCTGGTGCATTTTCGATTCCTAATGGTGTTTCTGAGAGATCTACAC
>CAYGQJ010000064.1:0-27187 GCA_964351845.1 uncultured Flavobacteriaceae bacterium
ACCGCTGCGCTGCTAGAATCAAGATCGCTGCGCTTCAAGACGCAGGACTCAGGACTCACATCTAAAAATGCTTTTTTTGCTTTCGCGAAAGCGTATACTACTCTAAAAGGCGTAGGACCGCTGCGCTGCTAGAACCAAGATCGCTACGCTTCAAGACTCAAGACAGAGCTAACGACAAAAGACTAAAGACAAAAGACCGCTGCGCTGCTAGAATCAAGATCGCTACGCTCCAAGACTCATAGATTAAAAAAACAAAAATCTTGATTCCTGATTCCCTTTTTCTTACGTCATTTCAAGTCTCAAATTAGAGTATTACTCTAATTTAAACTAAAAATAGAGCATTACTCTATTTTAGAGTGAACTTTGATGTGTTTTCCGATTTAAAAGACATAAGACCGCTGCGCTGCTAGAATCAAGATCGCTTCGCTTCAAGACTCAGGACTCACGTCTCACGACTCAAAGACTCACCACTCAGAGCTAACGACCAAAGACAAAAGACAAAAGACCGCTTCGCTACTAGAACCAAGATCGCTACGCTTCAAGACTCAGGACTCACCACTCATCGACTCATCGACTCACCACTCATCGACTCACCACTCATCGACTCATCGCTCACGACCCAAAGACTCACGACTAAAGACTAACGACAAAACTTTCAGTATTTTTGCATTCACAACTAAACAAACCGCACATGAATGCATATATTTTCCCAGGACAAGGGGCACAATTCTCAGGAATGGGGCTAGACCTATTTGAAGCCTCAGGACTGGCACAGGATTTATTTCATCAAGCCAATGATATTCTAGGATTTAAAATCACAGATATCATGTTTGAAGGCGAAGCTGAAGATTTAAAACAAACCAAAGTTACCCAACCTGCTATTTTCTTACACTCTGTTATTTTAAGTAAGGTATTAGGCGACACCTTTCAACCTGATATGGTGGCTGGACACTCCTTAGGAGAACTCAGCGCCCTTGTAGCCAATGGAACGCTCAACTTTGAAGATGGTCTACGACTAGTATCACAACGCGCATTAGCGATGCAAAAAGCCTGCGAACTACAACCGTCGACCATGGCTGCTGTTCTTGGGTTGGAAGATCAAGTGGTAGAGGATGTTTGCAAGACCATCAACGGAATTGTGGTTGCTGCCAACTATAACTGCCCTGGGCAATTAGTAATTTCAGGAGATATTCCTGCGATAGAAGCGGCTTGCGAAGCTTTAAAAGAAAAAGGAGCACGACGTGCCTTGGTACTTCCTGTAGGAGGCGCTTTTCACTCTCCACTGATGGAGCCTGCTCGTGAAGAATTGGCTGCAGCGATAGAAAATACCACTTTTAATACACCGAATTGTCCGATCTATCAAAACGTATCAACGACAGCAATTATAGATCCAAAAGAGATTAAGGAAAATCTAATGGCACAACTTACCGCTCCTGTAAAATGGACACAGAGCATGCAACAGATGATCACTGATGGGGCAACAAACTTCATTGAAGTCGGCCCAGGAAAAGTATTACAAGGATTGATGCGTAAAATAGACCGTAATGTAACAGCGAGTGGTGCTATTCTTCCTGAATAAATAGAAAATATATTTTTTAATAATCTATTGTACATTTTAGTAGAATAGAGACGCTATGGTTTTATAATCTTCATTCTTTACCTCAAATCCTAAAGGTATGGAATGAAGATTTCTTCTATTCACCCTTTAGGGAGGGGAAAAAATTGAAGAAATCTAATCAAAATGTACAACAAGATTTAATAGTGAGTACATAATCTCAGAACAAACGTTATGAGATTAGTTGGATCCCGCTGAAAGAGCGGGATTAATTCAACTAACTATTTTGTATGCGTCTTTCAGACATTATAAAATAGCGTTTCAATTAAAAAGCCCGGCAATGCCGGGCTTTTTAATTCTATTGCTTACACATCTTAGTGATCTGTAACATTTTTAATTTTTGCAGCGCCATCTTTTACAGCGTCTTTTGCGTCTTTGGCAGCATCTTTCACACCATCAACTGCTTCACCGGCTGCATTTTTTGCACCATCAACAGCTTCTCCAGCTTTATCCATCGCATCTCCAGCAGCTTCTTTTACACCATCAACTGCTTCGCCTGCTGCATTTGTTGCATCATCGATAGCTTCACCAGCAGCATTTGTTGCGTCATTTACTGCTTCACCAGCAGCATTAGCAGCGTCTCCAGCAGCTTCACCTGCAACGTTTGCAGCATTTTCAACAGCATTTCCTGCTTCTTCTGCATTTTCTTTTACCTCTCTACAAGAAGTAATGTTAAAAACCAATGCTACAGCTGCAATACTTAAAATAATTCGTTTCATGTCGTTATATATTTTGACGATTAGTTAATACGCAAAATTAACAAGTAATTCCAATTAAATCATTAATATGGACAAATGTTTTGATTTTACCGATGAAATACACAAATACTCCTCTGAAAAACATATTTTGCGTCACATTATTCTTTATATACGCATAAAAGACCTCACATGGATCACAACACTTATAAATAAAAAGGAAATATTCCAAATATTCTTATAGGAATATTTCCTAAATTTCTTATATTCACCAAATGGGAACAAATGAACTACCTTCAGAGATTCGTCGTTTTAAAGAAATTCGGGAAGATCACGATTTTACACAGTCTGAATTTGCAGAACAACTAGGAATTAAACATTCTACAGCAGATATAGAACGGGGACGCACCAAACTTTCGGGGCGGGTTGTCACCGAATTATTACGTCTATTTAACGTCAATCCATTATGGTTATTTGGGTATAGCAATCAAAAGCATTTGAATACACATAATGGCGATATTAGTCCTAAAGTGGTGATTGTAGATAAAGAAGATCAGGAAAACATGGTGTTGGTCAATCAAAAAGCAGCCGCTGGGTATCCTAATAACATCCAAGATGTCGAGTGGTATCAAAAACTCCCTGCCTTTGACCTTCCATTACCTCAATATCGCAATGCCACCTACCGCGGTTTTCAAGTTGAAGGTGACAGTATGCTTCCTAATTTTAGACCTGATGACTGGGTGCTTGCCAAAGGCGTAGAAAGTCTTGATTATGCCAATGACAACAAAGTGTATGTCGTGGTCATGCAAGATGCCGTGGTGGTTAAAAAATTACAAAAACTCCCAGATTCCTCAAAAGTATTGCTTGTATCACTTAATGAAGAATACGTTCCTTACGAAGTATCTGTCAGTGATATCCAAGAAATCTGGCAGGTCAATAGTAAACTTACCTTTAATATAGACGTAGGTTCTGAACATACCTTATTAAGAGAATTGCAAGCATCTATGCAAGAATTAAAAAGTCAAATTAAAAAATTAAATACCTAAACACCAGATGGGGTTTCCTGAATTATTTGATTTTTTAGAGCGTTTACAACAAAACAACACCAAAGAATGGATGGATCTTCATCGCAAGGAATACCAGGCGGTACGTTCTTTTTTTGTGTATTGGCTAGACGAACTCAATAGCAAACTAGCGGCTATAGATCCTGATTATTTTGATACACCAGGAAAAAAAAGCATCAACCGGATTAATAATAATTTGATGTTTGTACCTCACAAACCTATTTACAAAGATCATTTTGGAGCAGGTCTTGACCAACTAACCAAACAAGGTGATTTTTATATTGAAGTAGGTCTCAAGCAATGTTTGCTAGCCGGTGGCTTTTGGCGTCCTGAAAAATCGATATTACGCAGTATCCGAGATGCGATTGATTATAACGGAGAAGAATTGGTAGCGATTCTAGAAAAGCCGTCTTTCAAAAAACTCTTTGGCGGTCTCTATCACGATGATCCCTTAAAAACAGCTCCCAAGGGTTTTTCTAAAGAACATCCGCATATAGATTTATTAAGACGTAAAACATTTGCGGTGGAGGTATCGCTTTCGCGAAAGCGAATACTAGATCCCAACTACCAAGAATACTGTATGGAAGTCTACTTAGAGATGCTTCCTTTTCGACGTTATTTGAGAGAAGCTGTGAGCGTTCAATCCTAAGCTTTGAAAAGAGTTTGAAAAGAAGCGGAATGCCTCAAAAAGACAAGACCGTAGGTACCAAAGGGATGGTTTCTGATGAATCTTTCGCGAAAGCGGTAAAAAAATATTTTCAATTATTGTAAATTAATAGATTAGTGGTATATTTGCACCCGCTTAAATCGAAAGATTGAGTTAATTTTAATCATTAATTAATCGCTATGTACGCAATTGTAGAGATAGCAGGGCAGCAATTTAAAGTTGCAAAAGACCAGAAAGTCTTTGTACACCGCCTCACAACCGAAGAAGGAAAGAAAGTCTCTTTTGACAATGTTCTTTTAATCGGTGACGGTGACAAAGTAACGATCGGCGCCCCGGCTATAGACGGAGCTCAAGTAGGAGCAAAAGTCATTAAGCACCTTAAAGGTGACAAAGTAATCGTTTTCAAGAAGAAAAGACGTAAAGGATACCGTGTTAAAAACGGACACCGCCAGTCGCTTACTGAAATCGTAATCGAAAACATCACTGCTTCTGGAGCTAAAAAAGCAGCTCCTAAGAAAGAAGCTAAAAAAGCAGAACCTAAAGCGGCCGCTCCTGTAAAAGAAGCTGCAGCACCTAAGGCTGAAGCTAAAAAAGCAGCTCCTAAGAAAGCAGCTGCAAAAGGAGATGATCTTAAGAAAATAGAAGGTATCGGACCAAAAATTGCTCAAACATTAACAGACGCTGGAATTGCAACGTTTGCTGAGTTAGCAAAAACGGATGCTGCTAAAATTTCTGAAATCATCGCTGATGTACGTGGAAATCACGTGACAGATACATGGCCTGCACAAGCACAACTAGCTGCCGATGGTAAGTGGGATGAGCTTAAAAAATGGCAAGACGAATTAGACGGTGGTAAAGCGTAAGCAATACACACTATAAGTATAATTAATCCTGATTTGTATCAGGATAAAAAACCGAAACAAGATGGCTCATAAAAAAGGAGTTGGTAGTTCTAAAAACGGTCGTGAATCACAATCAAAACGCTTAGGTGTTAAGATTTTTGGTGGCCAAGCTGCAATTGCAGGGAACATTATCATACGTCAAAGAGGAAATACACATCACCCAGGTGAGAATGTATACGGTGGAAAAGATCACACACTTCACGCAAAAGTGGATGGTGTTGTAAAATTCACTAAAAAGAAAGATAACAAATCGTACGTTTCAGTCGTACCGTTTGAGGCATAAGCCTTCTTTTTCCTTACAAAATCAAAGCCCTTTCTAATTAGAAAGGGCTTTTTTACTTTGTTTATTTTTTTATTTTTACGCAAATGGTTCTGGGCAGGCATAGTATTTGATCTGCTGACCCAAACAAACTACAATTCTTATGAAACCTATATCCTACCTTTTGATGGTTTTTCTTTTAGCCGCTTGTTTTCCTGTAAGTATTCCGCCTAATTTAGAAAATGGTAAGCTTATGGAAGCTCAAAAATTCAAACGCAAACTTCCTCAGCAATACGCATATATATTTACGGATCTAAAAGACGCTAATGAATTTTATTATTACCTGAGCGCCAAATTCCCACCTAATCAAGAAGGGGATTCTGAAAGCAATGTCCCTGTTCGCATAGATGACACAAAGTATTATATGTCTTTTTATGAAACTGAAAAGAAATCGAAAGTCGTCAACTTACTACCCGCCATTGCTAATGAAGTAATGAGAGATAAAAACATTCCTATCGAGCTAGACGAACCTCCTATTGCAAGGGATGGCACTTGGTATATTGCCCTTACCGTAACCGATGCCGAATTTGCAGATGCTCTGTCTCCTGACTATCAAGATCAGCAAAAAGTGTATGCGTATGTCAAATCTCTTCATAATGAATATGTAAGCACCAATAATTACAATAGCTTACGATTTCAGAAGTAACTATTCATACATAAGAGGATAGCAAAAGTACGCTCCTAATTATCTGCGAGGCAGGAGCGCAAAATCCAGCTTGCGAGACCTGCCAACGATCGGGATAGTGAAGCGTATAATATACCCAACAATAGAAATTATGATTTTCTACAAATGGCATAGTCTTTGATTTTCCCATGAGACTAAAACTACACATATGAAAAGAATATCCTACATTCTTCTTCTTTCTATCTGTTATTCCTGTATACCATTGCAGATTGCACCTAATTTAGCAGAAGGAAAAGTCTACAAAGCAAAGAAATTTAAGCGTTCACTTCCTAAACAACACACCTATGTGTTTACAGATCCTAAAGATGCTAATGAATTTTACCACTTTATACGTTCGAAATTTCAAATGAATCAAGATACTGATGAAAACAACATCCCAATTCTCATAGAGAATAGACGTTATTTCTTGTCATTTTATGAGACTGAAAAAACCACACAGACTATTAATTTAATACCACTTGCTTTGGATGCGACCTTAATCGCTAATGATTCTGAACCTATTTTAGAAAACATATACACCTCTAGAACGGGTAATTGGTATATCGCACTTACTATTACAGATTCAAATCTTAATGATGCATTAGATCCAACCTACAGAGATGTGGCTAAAATTGTATCCTTTGCAACAGAATTACAAGAGGAATATCTAGCGACACAAAATTACAATAGCTTGTTGCTTCAAAAGTAATTTAAAAAAATGGCTAGATATGTAGGCTTATTATGCTGGAGTTTATATTGAGTTTGTCGAAATGTGAAATCGAGCTTGCGAGATTCACAACCAAAGGGAGAGCTTAGCGTTAAAGCGTATCCTACCAGATTTTTCTAAAATTGAAAACGATAGCCTATATCTGAAGACTTACTCTTGCACTAATTTATCCGTACCTAAATACCCGTTGTCTTTATTGTAATACCACGCACGGTCTTTGGGCATTTTAATGCCTTGTACTTCGACTTCGTCGGTGAGTAGGATGTATTCGCCTGTGGTTTCATCTGGACCTTTAAAAAACTGATAGACCTCCATCGCATAGGTGGCAGGGTCAAAGTAAAACTGCCAGATATCAGATCCCACAGCTTCGTCATACGTCACTTTTAAAACAAGGTATTCTTTGCCTTTAAAGGTTTTCTTCTGCACGACAGGATCTATATGAGTCCCTAGATCTTTTAACTTCATAGGGAGTCCGTAGAGATATGTGTAGTAATTTTTAAACATAACTGTGCGCTCACAGGCTTCGTCTGAAATTGTAGTTTCAGTTGTAGTCGTATCTTCATTTGAAAAGCGACAGTTGGTGTTTCGTATTTCGCGAAAGCTCGCCTTCCCATCTTGTACCGTAGACGCGTTAAAATACTCCTCAGGTAAGTTAATCGTAATCGTGGTTGCACGTTCTTTTCCACCTGGTGTTTCTAATAAGACGGTAAAGTCCCCCGCAAATGTTTCCCAATTCCCTTGCGGATCATGATAGGCGATTGTTTTGTCTAGGAGTTGGTTTGCGGTTAGGGTTTGTCCCGTCATAGGAAGTATAAACATTCCTATGACTACGATAAAGATTGTTTTCATGAGCTCATTAATTGAAGTGAAATATACAATTAATCTTCCCATCCGCATAATGTGCGCCCAAGCTCACTAGCTCTTTCTAAGGAGACTTCTTTGATCTCCTTTTTACAATTACTTAACCCTCTACAGTTTTTCTTATAATGATATTTTTTGGCTCCTGAACTGTTACAGATGTAGACTTGAGCCTCAGGAAAATTAAATCCAAAAATTAATACACTCAGAAAACTTATTATGAAAAATACTTTCATTAAGATCAGTCAGGTAAATTTTCACAAGCAATACCGTCATTATCCCTATCAAGCTCATCACATCCATTATTAAATGCTGATTGTGCGGCTGATTGAGATGAAAAGTCTGAACATTTACAGTTGGATTCTGCAGAACAGGAAACAAATAGCGTGATTGACATACATAATAATACGCCTAATACACATCCACTTCCTTTAAAACGTTTTCTATAAGTCAACCCCGGAACACCTGTTCTCACAGAGAATCCTTTTGAACCCACAGATCCGTTTTTGGTTCTGTAACTTGTACTTATCCCAGACTTACTAAGATTAATTCCTAAACCCTTTCCTAGTTTAATTCGTTTGTTAAATCTAAATGCCATCCCTTTTATTTTTTATTTATTTATTTAATATAAAATCAGAAATCACATTTTCCATGTTTGTTGGGATATCTGCATTTTTAATTTTATAATTTTTCACTCCCATTTCTTCAAACCATCTACTCCAATATGCTTTGATAATATCTGGTGTATATGGGTTTTCGTCATTTTGAGCTGTAATACCTATCACTAAAACTTCTAAATCGTCTAAGTTACTTGTTGCTGGAATAAATCCTAGATTCCTTTTTTCTATATCTCCTTGCCAATTTCGAGTGTTGAGATGTAGTTTTCGTAAGCTTTGTGGTGTTAAATACGATGTTCGATTTTTATCATTCATTATTGTCTTATCGTAATACATATATCCATCAGTCAAAATGACTAACACATTACGACGACAATCTTCTATAGCATAATCTTTAACGTGATCTTTAAAAAAACGCCAAATATCTGATCCTGGATATTTATTTTTCCTCGCTCCTTTTCTGACTAAATTATACATCTGACTAGGTACACTATCATACAGACTAGCTGTTTTAGGCATCCATTTATTTTTAGAGACACCACGGATATATGAAATTTTTAATGACTCTGACATCATATTGATATTTCTATCTAATGGAACTGGTTCAAAAAAAACTCCTAACTTGTCATATAGTAATCCCAATTTTTTAGTTTTAATATGACTATTGAATGCTTTAGCTAGCGAAGATATATATGCTGAATCCTTTGATTGTTGATTAGGTAGTTCTATTCTGTCTGAAAGATCTAAGAGGACGGAAATATTTAAATTATCATTTTTCCTTTCTAATAAAAAATCAGGGCACTGATCTTTTACACCACTTACAAATTGATCTTTACTCTCTAATCCCTTTTCTTGCTCTCTATCTTGTTGACAAGACAACAGGCAAATAAAAAACGATATAATAATACTATACTTATTCATGCCTATAGTGTTTTGGTGAATATGGTATTTTGATAATCGTCTCTTACCCCCATCTTCTCAACATGATCATAGTATACCTCGTAACAATCATCCACTCTACGAGATCTTTCGTTTTGAGAAATTGTTAATTTTTCATTCATAAAAGTGAGCCATCCCTGCATATACTCAGAAGCATATAGTTTGTACTCTTTAGAAGGAATAATAGTACCATCTATAATACGCTGTAATTCTTCTATTCTTCCTTTTGCTTTCACTATCTCCTCTTTTACATCTCGAATAATACCTTTTTGCTCATCTACTAGAAAACTATTTTCTTTTATCTGCTCTTTATAAATTGCAATCTCTTCCTTCCGCTTTCTAATGGCATTTTTAATTTTATCTTTTTCTTTATATTCTTCCATCACAAAATCAAAAATGAATCCCCAAATCAAATAAGCGATAAACCCTAAAAAGATGATCAACCAAAACTCTTGGCTTTGTATCGCTTCTTTAAAACCAAATTTTGCTGTTTCTTCAACTACATTAAGTTCCCATAATTTCTTTTCTATAAAAAAGGCTAAGAGTATATCAAATAGTAGGGTGATTAATACAATCCCTAAAAGTTTAATGTATGATGCTGCTTTTTTCTTTTGATAAAACATATGGATCAAATATCCCAATCCTATAAAAATAAAAGGTGCAAAAACAATCGTTGTAAATGCCTGTAGTCCTTCATTCCAACCTTTTAAAATAGCATCAGGCACATACCAACGTTGATCATTATAACTAAACTCCTTTTCCATCGCTGAGTACATTACCGAAGCGTAGAACATGAATAGGTATATGGTAAGCGGTATTAAAACTATTAGCCCTATCCAAAACTTTGAAGAAGCGCCTTTTTTTGCATTCTCACCGTATGTATTTGGATTATGAGGGAGGTCTGTAATTTCTAACTTAAGTTCTTTAATATTCTCTCTGATATTTAGACTTTTCGTTTCATCCTGTTTGATGGTATCTATTGCATTATCAATAATAACTTGACATCCTTTTATCTCAGAGTATTTCCTATGTTGTTCCTCTTTATATGGTTTTTTAAGCTCTTCTTGTTTGTGTTTTAATTCTTTTTCTTCATTTTCAAACTTTGCATAAATAGCATCCAAACACACTAATAGTGTTTTTGTATGTCCTGAATTACGAGAGCTATCCCTATATCCAGTTTCATGATAAGTCCTCTTTCTAGATTCTTCTGATATCTCTTCTTGGTCTACCTCAACGACCTCTTCACTAGACTTTAGCTGTATTAAATTTTTTAACATCATTCCCCCTAATTATTTAGTTCATTAAAAATCTCTTGCTTTGTTTTCCCTTCTTTAGTGGCATCTAATAAATAAGTAGCTAGTGGTTCTATATTTTCATCTAAAAAACCAAATCGTTTAATGTATTTCTCTAATGCATTCCGTTCATCATCCGTTACAACCCCGTCGGCCCAAATCATTGTAGTGAAATCACATAGGTACATTATCTTTTGCTCTATACTTTCAGGCACTCCCATAGTAACTGTTTGAGGATTGAGTAGTATATAATCCAAATGCTCTTTAGGCACACCCCTTTCTTTTGCAAATTCAAAAAGCATTTTTACTTCTAACGCACTAAATTCATCATCCGAAAGCGCGATTTGATACAATCTTAAAAAATGACTTTGTAGTTCAGTTGAAATTGTAATTTCCTTCATTATTTTAAATTATAAAATTCGATCTCTACCGTATGTTTTTTCTTCTTTTTTAGGAGCATTTACTTCTGAAACATCAGCTTCCTTCCTCTTTTCCTTCTTAAGAAACCCTTCTACTAAGAATAAAATGCCCACAATAATATCTAATGGCATCCAGACACTTCGTTTATACAGGTATATTGGAAGTATCGGGTTGAATAAAATGGCTACTCCCACAAAGAGTATAGACCAAAAAAGCCAGTCTTTCCTATTCCTGTATACTACTAAAAGTGCCCCTATAAAAACAACCACTCGTAAGAATCGGTAGTAGGCGATGGGAAGATGTAATAGGGCAATAAATAGTAATAGTGCACAGATTACGGATACTATGTATCTGCTATATGTAACTGTCATAGTCCTCATAATTTTACTTAGGTGGTGTTCGTTTATGTGGTTTTACAGGTACTGTTTTCGGTCCTGGCTTCGGTTTATTGGGATTAGGTCTTGGTGTAGGGGAAGGTGTCGACCTTCTATGTGGTTTTACGGGTACAGTTTTCTTTGCCATTATTTATGTTTTATAATTAATCTCTCAGAAATATCATTTTCTTCTATTACACTCTTATCTGGTAATATCATTTGAATTTGACCATTCATTGGGTTTTTAAAAACTTCAAATCCATTCCTGCAATTCTTATATCTAAAATAAAATGCCTTCATCCCTTCGAAAAATCCTTCCTTAGAAGTAACGCCAAATACATATTTAGAACAACTATGCCTGAAGACACATTCTCTTCTTTTGGACTCCGGAATGAGAAGCCAATACAATCTTATAATTACTAAAAAGGTGTATTTCATCATTTTTCAAAAACAACAATCTGTCTAGTTGTTGTATATCCAGGACTTTGACCAAAACCAAAACATCCACCATCAGGTTTTACTTGACTCGTTACACTTTCTAATCTTATATATTTCCAGCCTTGATTACTGTAGTGCTCAATTAAACCCTCTAGTTGTTCTGCTACTTGTTTTGATGGGTTTTTATTTCTGTCAATTGATGCTACGAAAGGGATTACTTTATATTCCATATTATTATATTTAAATTGATAAAAAGGGAGGTTTAACGCTCCCTAATTTTTAAGCATAAGAGATTAATTTCCAAGTAACAGATTTCTTGTTATAAGGTGGAAATGTTTCTCCCTCACTTAATGGTATCGTTGTTGAAGGAGTACTTTGAGCCTCCCAAACTCCCGATTCAGGACATTTCTGCCCAGTAGTTCTAGTAGTCCCTAATGGTGTCTTTGCCATATTTAAAAGTTTTAAAAAATTAATAATACCCCAAACTTAAAGCCATTACAAACCAACCCCTTGTGGTTTTCCACGGTGCTTTCTGATTAGGCTAAAAAAGATTTAACATCAGGAATGATATATATAAAAAGACTAGGTACGCTTTCGCGAAAGCGTATACAGACATACCGCCTTTATACCTTATAAAAGTGAATTACTAGTGAAACATACATATAGAAGGAAGACACATCTACTCCTGAATCATCCCTAGCTTATTGGCAATGTATATTAACTGCGGAAGTGTGGTAGCGTTAAAATGGTCTTTTAACTTACTAATGCGATCTTCTATGGAGCGAACACTATCGGGTAAGATATTTTGTTCTTTTAGATAGACGGAGATGTCTTTCTGCTTTTTACCGTCTGCCAGTAATCGCAATACAATGAGTTCATAGTCACCAATTTCTAACACATTACGCTGCTCTAGCGCACCTTTGGCGACAGGGCAATAATAAGAGACTCCTGTAAAAACAGTAGAAACGGCAGTCCCTAATTCCTTAAGTCCTTGCAATCCTTTACAAACATAGCCGTCAATTTGAAACATTTCTAAAAGGGACTTGATCACAAAATGCTTATCATTGGACGAAAATACAATCACTTTGATCGTAGGTTGTAATAACTGAATGTTGCGGATCAGATCTTGACCCGTTATGACGTTGTTTTTTCCAAAAGCAGGGGTAAAGGAAAGATCCGTTATTAAAAGCTCATAGGGTTGCTGCTCATGAAGTCCTTTTCGGATGCGTAAGAGCGCATCATCACAAAACTGCACTTGATCTACCGTCTGGATTCCTAGCTCTTTGAGGCTTGTCACCATGCTATTTTTATCACTATCATGATCTTCGGCGATTAGTATTTTGGTGTACATTGTTGGTATTTGATTTATATGGGGATTATGATGCTCACTTGAAGTCCTTCATCAGGTTGCGCATCTAAAGTAAGCACTCCTTGTAAGACCTGTATGCGGTTTTCCACACTCTTCAAGGTTAGATCCTTGTTATCAACACCAATCCCGTTGTCAGAATACTGTATCATAAGCTTACGCGCTTCTTTTTTAAAAGTAACTGCAGTAACACTTGCTTCACTGTGTTTTTTCATATTGGTAAGCAACTCTTGCACAATTCTAAACACCTCTGATTTTAAATCTGCCTCTATCGAAGTCCAGAATGTTGGTTCCAATTGTTTTGTGATGATTTTGATTTCTTTATTTCCAAAGGAATTCAATAGTGATAGTAATTCTTCAGGAAATGCATCTCCCGTATCAATATCTGTATATTCTCTTGAGATATCTCGTGCTTTTGAATAGATATTCTGTAATCCGTCGAGGAGTTTTAATCCGTTTTTTTCTAATAAGGATGGATCATTTTCTAATTGTGTCATCAAATAGAAAATATCATTCCCTACCTCATCGTGGACTTTTTTAGAGAGGCGGGTTTCGGTCTGATAGCGTTCTTGGAGTTGGCTTAGTTTTAGTTTTTGCTTGGCTTTTTGTTTTTGAATATAGTAGACCACAATACTTACAAGAAAAAGTAATAGTATTCCGAATAGTAGTATTAAAATTCTCGTTTGAGATTTTGAGATTTCTAAGTCTTTCTTGGCAATATCATTAGCGAGCCTTAGGTTTTCTTTTTCTTTTTTATCCGCATTATATTTATATCCTGCGTATGCCATTCTCTGCTTATTTCTTTTGGAGTTTAGGCTATCAGTTAAAGTCATATATTCACTTCCATATTTTTTAGCTTTAGAAGAATCACTAAGCTCAAAAAGATATTCAAGAGCCTCAATTTCTGCATCAAGACTTTTAATACTCTTAGCTATTAAAGATGCTTCATTAGCATATAATATTGCTTTCCCTTTATTTCTCTTAAAATAAAAATTAGTTAACCTAATACAACTTGAATAAAGCTCCCTCTTATCAACGATGTCTTTTCGAAGGTAATAGGCTTCTAATAATTCCTGTTCTGCTTCTGGTAAGTCAAGTTTTGCTTTTACATCTCCTAGGCTACTTTTAATTTTTGCATAAGAAGTCGTATCCTCGATAACCTTTTTACTATCCAGTAAAGGTGTCAAAATCTCAATCGCTTTTCTGAACATTTCTTGTTCTATATACACAAGAGCAATATTATTCTGAAGTGTTGCTTTAGAAAGTTCAGAAGACTCCACTTTCAAGGCTTTTTTATACCACTTCAACGCTTCTTCATAATCTTCTCTTTCTTTTGATGATCTCGCAAGAGCATTATAAGTCCATGTTAAATCAGCCCCTTTAATATTTTCTGTATATGATAATGCCTCCGTTGCTGAGACATCAGAATCATTATAAATACCTAAATCATTTTGAATATTAGCTATATCTGTGAGTATTTTACCAATAGATATACTGTCATTAATTCTCTTATACTTTTCAAGTGCCGCTTGATAATTTTCCAATACATCAATTAATGATCCTTTTTTCTTATAATAATATCCTAATTTCCTAGATGCAACGGCTTCGTATTTTAAATTTTTAAACCTTTGAGCTTCTTCTTCTAGGTATAAGGTATTAGATATAGCTTTATCGTAATCTTTCAATCCTCCATAAATCGAGCTTTTTCTAGATATAGACCTAAGATAACTATCTGTAGAATCAGAAAATCTACCTTTATTAATTGATTTATCAATGAATGCTAATTGTTGTTCTAAAGAAAAATCTTTGTTTACACTTAAATTATAATAGTATGTAACACTATCCTGAACAGAGCTAATGAATCTTTCTTTAGCCTGAACTTGAATTATTGCAGATAAAAAGAAGAGGAATAAAACTAATGTATGTTTCATTCCTCTAAATTACAAATCACTTAGTTAATATAACAGATTATTACATTAAGAATCAGGGTCTTCCTCTTCAGGATCATTTCCTTCATTCCCAACAGTTCCTTCAACAGGAAATTCTTCATCGACAGGGTCGGTTGAACAAGAAGTAAAGGTCGTACCCATAATAAGGGCTATCAAAAAAAACAAAATAGTTTTCATAATTAATTTATGTGTTAAAAAATTGAAAAAAGGTGGCTGTCCAGGTCTTGGCCTAGATGGTCTGAACCACCACCCGCTAGAGTGGAGTACTCCATTGTTTTTTGAGAAGATGAAATCCGTATGCAGTAGCTTTTAACTACTTCTCACGTGGGTTAGAAACAACCGCATTGTGGATTTCCACGGTGATAAACTTTTCATTTTAGTTTACTTGCAAATAAGCTTTTGTGTTGATCACAGGGCAAATATGAGGGGAATAGAAAAAAAAGGATAGAAATGGCTCAGAAAAGAAAAAGAAACGTTTTTCTACTTTTTTTCTAGTGTATTTCTACCATAGAAATCACATGGAAACAGAAAAAATTTACGAGGATATTGTAAAAGCCGCTTTTAAAAAAGCTAAAAAAGAATACGTGAATACCAAGAAGTATAGATTATCGGAATACATCGCTGATCAGGTGGAAGAAATGAGTAAAATTCGGATTACTTCAAAAACATTTGTGTCTTATTATGAGAAGTATATCGAGAAAAAAGAAGTTAGAACGGTACCTAAACATGAAAATATAGAACGGCTCTGTTTATTTTTAGGGTATGATTCGTATGAAAGTTACGTAAGTGAAAATTATCATCAAAACACAGCAACTCCGCAAGAAGAAGGCCCCACAAAAAATCATGATATAGAAAGAAAAATAACTATCATTTTATGGGTTGTGGCTATTTTGGTTATTGGTTTTGTTGGGTATAACAAACTAAAAATTAACAATACGCATAATGAATGTATGATATGGGTCGATGATCATTACGAGCCTATAGATTGTTCTGGAAAGCGGGGCGAAATCAAATTAGACCAAGAAACCCTAGAGGAAATGAAACAATTAAATGGTCTCTGTAAAGGAAGTACCTTTTTTCTTCCCAATGACGAACCCATCGTTTGGTATGACAAATACCATAACAAATTAACCTTTTTCACAAAAGAAGGTATTCATCCCACCAATGGTAGAACTCTAAAGCCTATTACGCCCTACATTATAAAAACGTACGCAGAAGAATGTGAGGAAAACCCTAAAAAAGAATAAACACCCATTCCCACACGTTATCCCTATATGATCAAATACGTATTCCTTCTTTTATTCTCAACATGCATCTTTGGTCAAAACACAGCGCCCAAAACCATCCACCTATTTGTGGCCCTTTGTGATAATACAAATCAAGGGATTGTTCCCGTACCAAAAACCTTGGGAAACGGACAAAACCCTAAAACCAATTTGTATTGGGGTGCTTTATACGGAGTGAAAACACATTTTAAAAAAAGCAAGGATTGGACATTTATCAAATCCATTCCTTCCAATAATCCTCAGATCTTAGAACGGGTAGTATTTAAGCACGTTACTACAGACACCTACCTACTAGCAGATGCCTATGACGGAAAATACATCAAGCAAACAACTACTGATTTTTTAAAAGCATCTTCAGGAGATTTTTCAACAACAATTACGGTAGATAGCAACCCATTGAATTTTGGAGGAAAAGCAGATCTAGTGAGTTATATTGGTCACGACGGGCTCATGGAGTTTCAATTGGATATTGATCTTATAAAAAACACTTCGGCGACCAAAGACGTGATTATATTAGCCTGTTATAGCAAAGAATTTTTCAAACCTTATCTAGAAAAAACAGGTGCTAATCCATTAGTTTGGAGTACTGGACTAATGGCACCAGAAGCCTATACGCTGAAATGGGCACTAGACGGTTGGATTCAAGAAAAAAGTGATAACGAAATAAGAGAACTTGCCGCACAAGCCTACAATCATTATCAAAAATGCGGCATCCGTGGCGCTCGCAACTTATTAGTGACAGGGTATTAGCATTCTATTCGCCAGAAAATATACTTTAATGTAAGCCTAGCACTTCGACAGACTCAGTGTGACACTAGTGATTATTCATTCGATTAAACACATATACGCTTTCTCTTTTGGTTATAAACCGGCAGGCAGGTCTCGCAAGTTCGATTTCGCATTTCGACAAGCTCAGTGCAAACTCCAACACCTTGACTAGACGCTTTAAAAGTCTAAATGCGCCTGAGTACATTCCTATAACATTCTTTCATACACGCTCGCAAAGACACCTTCTAATTCAACTTATAATGCACCGCATTCTCCTCCAAAACATCAAGTAACTCCTGTGAAATTTTTACTTTTTGTCGTTTACTCGGCATCCGAACGTATATTTTTTCTGTAGGCTCAAAGACCTGAAAATGCAATTTACCATCCCCTTTATGCTGATCTAGAATCGTTTTGATTTCATGAACACGCGCTTCGGCAACTTCATTAATATCTAAATTAATCGTCAGTTTTTTGGCATGTGTATCCATCACATCCTGTAATTGCTGGATGGCATTAAACTGCGTACGCGGGTCACTTTTTCTACCTGTATCTCTGTTTACAAACCCTTCTCGTATAAACACCTTGGCATGAATAAAACTATTTGGAATCAGGAAATGACGTAGTTTTAAATACTCTTCTCCAAACATTCTAAACTCAAACGTATCTGTAAAATCTTCTACTTGAAAAGCTGCCCAGCCTTTTCCATTTTTTGACACCCGGTGTTGCACATCGGTAATCACCCCTCCAAAGGTGAGTTCGCGATTCACATAACTCTCCATAACATTAAAATGAGCTACGGTCGCATTACAGAAGGTTTTCATTTCGGTTTTATAATCATCCAGCGGGTGTCCTGAAATATAAACCCCTACCACTTCTTTTTCTCTACGCAATTTCTCCATGGTGCCCCACTCCTCACAAGGAGGAACAATCGGCTCTGGGATTTGCACCTCACTAGCCTCACCAAACAAACTGACTTGGGCACTATTTTCATTTTCTTGAAAACGGGCTCCATATTTTACCGCTTTTTCTAGAAATGTAATTCCATCTCCTTCGTCGTGAAAGAATTGTGCTCTATGTGAATCTCCCAATTCATCGAAACCACCAGCCAAAGCGAGGCTTTCAAACGCTTTTTTGTTGGCCGCTCGTAAATCGACACGTCGGGCAAAATCAAACACTGATTTGTATTTACTCTCTTGTCTGTTTTCTACAATTGTAGCCACAGCACCTGTCCCTACGCCTTTGACAGCACCCATTCCAAAACGAATTGCGCCATTATCATTTACCGTAAACTTTCTAAAGGATTCATTCACATCTGGCCCTAAAACTTCAAGCCCCATCCGCTTACACTCCTCCATGAAGAACGTGACTTGCTTGATGTCATTCATGTTATTGGAAAGTACCGCTGCTAAATATTCTGCTGGGTAATGGGCTTTTAAGTAGGCGGTTTGGTAAGCAATCCACGCATAACAGGTAGAGTGCGACTTATTAAAAGCATAGGCCGCAAACGCCTCCCAATCCTTCCAAATTTTTTCTAGTTTTTCAGGGTCATGTCCTTTGGCGGAAGCCTGCTCAATAAACTTCGGCTTCATTTTATCCAATACCGCAATCTGCTTTTTACCCATCGCTTTACGAAGAACATCAGCTTCACCTTTAGTAAAATCGGCGAGCTTTTGCGAAAGGAGCATCACCTGCTCTTGATAGACCGTAATTCCATAGGTTTCTTTGAGGTATTCTTCCATGGCAGGAAGGTCATACTCAATCTCTTCTTCCCCATGCTTACGACGGACGAACGACGGAATATACTCCATCGGTCCCGGACGGTATAGGGCGTTCATTGCAATTAAATCCTCAAAAACGGTAGGTTTTAAAGACTGCATGTGCTTTTGCATTCCGGGAGATTCATATTGGAAAATCCCTACCGTATCTCCTCTTTGGAAAAGCTCATAGGTTTTCTCATCATCTAGCGGGAAATTTTCAGGATCTAAATCTACGTCATGACGATATTTCACCAACTTCACCGTATCCTTAATCAACGTTAAGGTTTTAAGCCCCAAGAAATCCATTTTCAGCAGTCCCGCTTCTTCTACCACTGAGTTATCAAACTGGGTGACATAAAGATCAGAATCTTTGGCAGTCGCCACAGGGACAAACTTGGTAATATCATCGGGTGTAATAATCACCCCACAGGCATGAATTCCCGTATTACGCATCGAACCTTCTAACTCTTTTGCCTTGCGCAACATCCGCCCTTCTAGATCATCGCCTTCAGAGAGGTTAATGAGCTCATTTACCTTCACAAGGTCATCTGCTCTAAACTTAGATTTAAGCTCTTGATCCGTTTTTCCTATGATCTTATTAAGCTTAGACATATTAGGAATAAGCTTTGCGATACGATCGGCATCACTCAACGGTAAATCCAACGCTCTAGACGTATCACGTATCGATGACTTTGCCGCCATCGTACCGTAGGTAATAATTTGAGCTACTTGATTGGCGCCATACTTATCAATGACGTATTGCATCACGCGACCTCGCCCTTCATCATCAAAATCAATATCAATATCGGGCATACTTACACGATCTGGATTTAAGAATCTCTCAAAAAGCAGATCGTACTTCAGTGGGTCAATATTGGTAATCCATAAACAGTAGGCAACTACACTTCCCGCTGCCGATCCACGTCCCGGACCTACCGACACATCCATGTTTCGGGCTTCTCGTATAAAGTCTTCTACAATCAAGAAATACCCCGGATATCCCGTCTTTTCAATAACGTCTAGCTCAAAATCAAGACGCTCTACAACTTCATCAGAGAGTTCCTCTCCATATCGTTTTTTGGCACCTTCATAGGTGATATGCCTTAAAAATTTATTCTCCCCTCGTTTTCCGCCGTCTATTTGATCTTCTTCAAAGAGGAATTCCTCCGGAATATCAAACGCAGGAAGTAATACGTCACGGGCAAGCTCATAGGGTTCTACCTTTTCTATGACTTCTTGCACGTTCAGAATCGCTTCAGGAAGATCTTTAAAGAGATCTTTCATCTCATCGGCGCTCTTGAAGTAGTATTCATTATTAGGCAAACCATATCTATAGCCTCGGCCACGTCCTTTGGGAGTCGCTACTTTTTCGCCATCCTTTACGCATAATAGGATATCATGCGCTTCGGCATCTGACTTATCTACATAAAACGTATTATTGGATGCAATGAGTTTAATGGTATGCTTTCGCGAAAGCGTAACCAGCACCGGCATCACCCTGTCTTCGTCTTCCTGTCCATGCCGCATGAGCTCGATATACAAATCGTCGCCAAACTGTTCTTTCCACCATAACAGCGCTTCTTCCGCCTGTTTTTCTCCTACATTTAAAATCTTACTCGGCACTTCCCCATAGAGGTTTCCTGTAAGCACAATAATGTCTTCTTTGTATTGCTCAACCACCTTTCGATCGATACGCGGGATGTAGTAAAACCCGTCTGTATAGGCAATAGATGCCATTTTTGCTAGGTTGTGGTAGCCATTTTTATTTTTGGCGAGCATCACAATTTGATACCCGTTATCCTTCTGGCTTTTGTTGGTATGATCTACACATACATTAAATTCACACCCAACAATAGGTTTTATGATGTGTTCTTCTGGGGCATTGCCCTCCGCAATGGCAGCTTCATTTCTCGTTTTTACCCCTTTGTTATGGTTACGGACTGCTTTTACAAAATGAAAAGCCCCCATCATATTACCCGTATCGGTCATCGCCACGGCGGGCATATTGTATTTTGATGTCGCGTCTACAAGATTTTTAATATTGGTCGTCGACTGTAAAATAGAAAACTGCGTATGATTATGGAGATGTGCAAAGGCCACTTCTGCCATTTTCGCTTCATTATCGGCGATGTCTGTTTGTGAAATTTCTGGAGTTTCCTTTTTTTCCAGTGCCTTCCGAATTTTCTCAGACGCTTTTTTAAGATTGATATGCTTGAGCCCAATAAACTCGATAGGCTGCGGATTACTTTCTGAGAATCTTTCGAAATAATCCGGCTGTACGTCAAGTTGTTCTCTAGTGAAAATTCTTTGACGAATCAATTCAAAGAAGCAACGGGTGGTGGCTTCTACATCGGCAGTTGCGTTATGCGCTTCTCCAAAGCCTACACCAAATAAGTGTTTATGAAGTTCGGTAAGTGTTGGCAATTTAAACTTTCCACCTCGACCCCCCGGGATCTGACATAATGTTGCTGTGACTTCGGTACAGGTATCGAGCACAGGTAATTCCTGAAGATCATTAGGCAAAGATTGCCTATGAAACTCCGCTCCCATAATATTGAGATCAAAACCTACATTTTGACCTACGACATACTTGGTTTTTGATAAGGCGATATTAAATTTCTCTAATACTTCTTGTAATGAGAGACCATCACGCATGGCCAATTCTGTTGATATTCCATGAATACGCTCTGCATCATACGGAATATCAAACCCCTCTGGCTTGATCAAATAATCTTGATGCTCTATCACATTTCCCATAGCATCATGCAATTGCCAAGCGATCTGTATCGCGCGTGGCCAGTTGTCTGAGTCTGTTATAGGAGCATTCCAGTTTTTGGGTAATCCCGTCGTTTCGGTATCAAAAATAAGGTACATACGTATGCGTATTTATCACAAAGAAATGTACTAAAAATCTTCAAATAGCTTGTGTGTTTTTACAAAGGAGTTATGAAATGTTATACACGAAAAAAGGGCTTCAAAATGAAGCCCTTTTTTTAATTTTTTATATCTGAATACTAATAGCTTACCGAAAATTCTCCGTCTGTAATGGAGAATCCATCTACATCAAAAACAAATTCAGCAGAAACTTCATTCGCATCTGTATCATTTGAAACAATGGTTAATGTCCCCGACTGAGCCTCTAACACTGTACTCGTTCCAATTAAAATATAAGAAGCTTGAAAATCTGTTCCTGGCGCAATATCATAGGTTCCTGGCGATGTATCAGGAGGAAATAACACAGAGATAGATGCTTGCTGGGTTTGCCCAGACACTGTTAAAAGATTGGCTCCAACCGTAGATATAATGGTAGGATTAAATATCACAGAATTCACTCTCGCTGTAAAGGAGTCATTTGTATTCATATCTGGGCCATCTCCAAGTTCCGTAAGAATAGGGATTCCAAACATAAATCCTTGACTTACGAAAACCTCATCTTGAAGGCCGTTTCTGAGTGCAATAAAATTAAATGTTCCTGAGACTGTATTATCACCGTTGATTTGATACTCTATTTCCCCACTTGCATCGCTAGACGCTGTAGAGAATACATTTCCAAACGCATCTGTATAAGAAGCAATATTCGTATTTGGATTGTCTCCACCTAATTCAATTTGGGTTTGATTAAGGGAATTAATCAATATATTTAGCGTTGCTGCATCTGAATTTCCTTGGATAAGAAGACTTCCGTTGTCGTTAAAGACAGCGCGACTATCTGCAGCTCTAAAAAGAGTGCTATCGATAACAGCTTGTAAGGCTGGGGAGTTATCTTCTATCTCATTGGAGCAAGAACATATGAGTAGGGCAAAGAATATAAGGGCTAATAAGGGTTTCATAATGATATAAGTAGGTTTAGGAACAAATGTACTATAAAAAAACAAATAACGTAATTTAGGCTAAAAAATTGTATTATCTTTGCACGCCTAATTAAATCTGAGGTCGGGTACCTCAAAAATTAATTCAAATTATGTCAGTTAAAATTAGATTACAAAGACACGGTAAAAAAGGAAAGCCTTTTTACTGGATCGTAGCAGCAGATGCTCGCTCAAAAAGAGATGGTAAATTCTTAGAAAAATTAGGAATCTACAATCCAAACACAAACCCTGCAACTATTGATTTAGATGTAGACGGATCTGTAAAATGGCTACAGAATGGTGCACAACCTACTGAAACAGCTAAACGCCTTCTTTCTTATAAAGGGGTAATGCTTAAAAACCATTTAATCGGAGGTGTTCGTAAAGGTGCACTTACAGAAGAACAAGCAGAAGAAAAATTCAATGCTTGGGTTGAAGAAAAAGCTGGAAAAATCGCTTCTAAACAAGGAGATCTTTCTAAAGCAGAAGAGAAAGCAAAAGCAGACGCGTTGAAAGCTGAACAAGCTGTAAACGAAGCTCGTATTGCCGCTGCACAACCTGAACCAGAAGTTGTTGCTGATGCAGAAGATGCACCAGGAGAAGCTACTGAGGCAGTAGCAGACTCTGAAGAATAAATCTTAATATTTATAGACGATGAAGAAAGAAGAATGCTTCTATCTAGGTAAAATCGTACGTAAATATAGTTTTAAGGGGGAACTCCTAGCAAAGCTAGACACAGACGAACCCGAAATGTATACAAATTTGGAATCAGTATTCGTGGATTTTAACCCGAATCTGGTTCCTTTTTTTTTGGAGTCTTCGCAACTTCATAAATCGACTCTTTTGCGTTTTAAACTGGAAGATGTCGATACCGAAGAAGACGCCGATGATCTTATCGGCGCCGATTTATATCTACCCTTAGCGATGCTTCCAAAACTGGAGGGAGATAAATTTTACTTCCATGAGGTGATAGGCTACACGGCTATTGACGAAAAATTTGGTGAGATTGGCGTCATAACAGGCATCAACGACACCACCTCTCAAGCTATTTTTGAAATAGATCGAAACGGAAATGAAATCCTCGTCCCTATGATCGATGATTTTATCAAAAAACTAGATCGCAACAAAAAAACGATCTTGCTCCAAGTTCCCGACGGACTTATAGATTTATACCTATAAGTTTACACACTATGGGAAAAGCCCCTTTTCAATTCAAACAATTTACGGTTACCCAAGACCGTTGTGCTGCTAAAATTGGCACTGACGGAGTCTTATTAGGCGCATGGACGTCTATAGATCACGATCCTGCTTCTATCCTAGACATCGGCACAGGCACAGGAATTATCGCGCTCATGCTCGCCCAACGCTGTTTTGCTGAAACCATTGACGCACTAGAACTCGATGATGATGCCTATGAGCAAGCCACCGAAAACTTTGAAAATAGCGACTGGGGCGATCGACTGTTTTGCTATCATGCACATCTCTATGAGTTTGCCACCGAAATAGAAGACACCTACGATCTTATCACATCAAATCCGCCATTTTACGAAGCTTCCTCTCTGCCTTCGGCATCTCTCCCAAAGGGAGAGAACATGACAGATGCCCGCAAGAAAGCCCGATTTGAAGATGCCATGCCTTTTGAATTACTCGTAGGAGCTGTCGCCAAACTGCTTTCAGAAACGGGAAAATTCAACGTGATTATTCCACATCACAGAGAAGAAGCATTTATCGCTTTGGCATCCAGCGCCGACTTATTCCCGAGTCGCATTACGCATGTAAAAGGAAATCCTGAAAGCCCTGTAAAACGAAGTCTATTAGAATTTGTTCGTTTATCTCAACTTGAACACCCGGTAGAAGGAGGAGGTATACGCTTTCCTGCCTCGCCGGCAGGCAGGAGCGCACTCCCGCAAGAACTCATCATCGAACATGGGAGACATGAATACACCGAAGCGTACATCGCATTAGTCAAAGAATTTTACTTAAAAATGTAAAGGTGATATTGGGCATAGAAAACGTTTTCGTTACCTTTGTCTTTCTAAAAATAAAACCATGCGACCAGATCTTTTTGAAGCGCCAGATTACTACAATCTTGACGATCTTTTAACTGAAGAACATAAATTGATACGTGATGCTGCCCGTGCTTGGGTAAAGCGTGATGTATCTCCTATTATTGAAGAAGCTGCTCAGAATGCTACGTTTCCAAAATCTATCATTCCAGGACTTGCAGAAATAGGTGCTTTTGGGCCTTATATTCCTGAAGAATATGGAGGTGCAGGACTTGATCAAATCTCTTACGGATTGATCATGCAAGAAATAGAAAGAGGGGATTCTGGGGTTCGATCTACAGCATCTGTACAGTCGTCTCTTGTGATGTATCCTATCTGGAAATACGGAGATGAAGCACAACGTAAAAAATATTTACCAAAACTAGCCTCTGGAGAATGGATGGGATCTTTTGGTCTTACCGAGCCAGATCACGGGTCTAACCCGGGCGGAATGACCACCAACTTTAAAGATATGGGAGACCACTATCTTTTAAATGGCGCTAAGCTTTGGATCTCTAACTCGCCTTTTTGTAATGTGGCTGTAGTATGGGCAAAAAATGAAGAAGGGCGCATACACGGACTGATCGTAGAGCGCGGGATGGAAGGTTTTTCTACACCAGAAACACATAACAAATGGTCGCTTCGTGCGAGTGCAACAGGAGAATTGATCTTTCAAGATGTAAAGGTTCCTAAAGAAAATTTATTACCTAATAAATCAGGTCTTGGCGCTCCCCTTGGATGTCTAGATTCTGCACGTTTTGGGATTGCATGGGGTGCCATAGGTGCTGCCATGGATTGTTATGATACAGCATTGCGTTATGCAAAACAACGTATCCAATTTGGAAAACCTATTGCTGCTTTCCAATTACAACAAAAGAAACTGGCGGAAATGATCACTGAGATTACTAAAGCACAATTACTCGCTTTCCGATTAGGGCAACTTAAAAACGAAGGTCGTGCGACGTCTGCACAGATCTCAATGGCAAAGCGTAATAATGTGGATATGGCTATAAAAATTGCGCGTGAAGCACGTCAAATCCTTGGAGGAATGGGGATCACTGGTGAGTATAGCATCATGAGACATATGATGAACTTAGAGAGTGTAATTACCTATGAAGGGACACACGATATCCACTTACTTATTACAGGATTGGATATTACGGGTGAAAATGCGTTTAAATAAAATTTAAAAGATTCTTATCTAGTTTACATAAAAAGACCCAGCGTAAAACTGGGTCTTTTTATGTGTATTTTTAAACGATTAATTCTTAATCAATCGCTTTGTTACTACACCTGTTGTTGATTGAATTCTTACAAAATAAACTCCTGTAGAAAGCGTAGAAATACTATACGAATCTTTAGGGCTATCAAAGCTCATTACTTGTTGTCCTGAGGTGTTATACACTTCAAGCGTGTAGTTAATTTCTTTACTTTCAATTCTAAAGATATCGTTAGTTGGGTTAGGATACATTCTTACATCTAAATCAATACTTGTATCATCAACACTTAAACTTTCTGATGAAAATCTATACACAGTTCCATTAGAAGGAACGCCCGTAAGAGAAATAAATTCTGCATTATCAAAATCTTCCTCTGTAATAATTGTTATAAGTTCAGGGTTTGTAGGATCACCGCTTAAAATATAAGAATCTTCTCCAAGAGGCCCGCCGCCGCCTTCAGGTAATAAAGGGAAAAGAGCTATTTGTATACCATCAAGATCTTCAAATGAATTATTTGGATCGTTGATTTCACTTGGTCCATATCTATATTCTATCACATTTCCTTCTTCATATAACCACATCTGAAAATTTATAAAATCCTGAAGACTGGATTCTTCAAAAAACCCTGCATTATTCCATTCTATTTTTAATATCTGACTCCCTACTTCGCCTTCTAATTTAAAACTTAATGGAGATAGCGATGTCCCCGTATTAAACCCTCTGTCTATAATATCTTGGGATACTGGCGCAAATCCTCCAAATGGAGCCGCCTCAATATTAGCAATTGTAGTAAGCAGACCGCCTGGACCATCATCTAAGAAAAAAAGGGTATTAATCACATTAGGCCCTAATTGAAAGTCAAATCCAATAGGAACGGTAAAATTAGGGTCGTCCCATACGGTTCCATTATTTAATGATGTTGCATCTTCAAGATTTTCGTATGTTTCGTTTAGCACCGTAAGTTCATATTGAGCATTCATAGTACATACCGTAAGAAACAGCACTAATGTTATAATCTTTTTCATTGATTTTTAAATTTAAATGATTAGTCATTCTTTATTGTACCATAAAACAATTGAACCCTTAAAACTCCTAACTGAATACCTAATTAATTATAATTATTAGCACTATTGACTGTAGTTCTGAAACACTTACATATATCTATGACTTATAGGTTTTCGTCAAGATATTACTGAGGAAAAGAATTATTCAAATCTGGTTTTAGGGTTTCTTTATATGCTTTCGCGAAAGCGTAAAAATGATGTATCCTTAGGTTTTAGAAATACATGTACATCCTATACTAACTACAAATACTCTTGTTGTTTTTTCTCAACAAGATCCATTTGCGCTTTACGCA
>CAYGQJ010000065.1:0-25209 GCA_964351845.1 uncultured Flavobacteriaceae bacterium
TTAGGCGTCAAGCCGCTTATGTTTTTTCGCGTAAAGCGAACTACTTGATCGTAATACAATGGAATAATAGGGGATTGTGCGATAATGATACTATCCATTTTTTTATAGTCCAGCTTACGGGTTTCTACGTCTACCATCGAGAGGCTGTGCTCGTAAATGGAGTCATAAATCGTACTTTTGAAATGGGTGTAATTGGGACCGTTTGGCGTGAAGTTTTTACTGTAAAATAAGCTCAAATAGTTCTCTGCATCGGGATAATCAGCGATCCAGCTTGCGCGAAAAGCATCCAAGTCCCCACTACTTTTCATCTGCCGAAGCGTAGACGGAGGCATCACATTAATCTCCACACGAAGCCCCGCTTTTTGGAGTTCGCGCTGTATGTATTCGCAAATATCTAGGTACTGACTATTGGTTCCTATCGAGATCATAGGATTCCTATTTCCGCTCTCTTTTTTGTATTGCTGAATCAGCTTTCGCGAAAGCGTAGGATTGTATCTGTACCCTTTTATATAATCAAATCCAGGCAATCCCATAGGGATAAATCCATGTTCGGCAGGTTCTCCAATTCCGTTGCGTAAATACGTGATCATTTTCTGACGGTCAAAACCATAATTTACTGCTTTTCGGAGGAGTTCAGATTGTACTTCAGGAGTTTTACTATCTAAGTAAAAACCAATGTACTCTGTATTCAATTGCGGACTCACACTGAGGTTGACCTCACTTTGGTATTTTTCGCGCAAGCGGCCAGAAGCGGTTAATAATTCGTCTTTATACGATGGGTCAAGGGAGTTGAGAAAATCTAAGTTCCCTTGCGCAAATTGCAGGAATTCACTCTGTTTGTCGGGTAAAAAGGTAATGGCAACGGCTTCGAGATAAGGAAGCTGATTCCCAGCTTCATCGCGTTCATAATACAACTCATTTTTACGTAAGACGAGTTTGACACCTTCTTCCCAACGTTTGAATTTGAAAGGCCCTGTCCCAATAGGGTTGGAACGAAAATCACTGCCATAAAAATCAACGATTTCCTTAGGAACCACAGAGCAATAGCGCATGCTAAGCAAACCTAAAAAGGCAGGGAAAGGTTGTTTAAGTTGTATAAAAAAGGTGCTATCATTAAGAGCTTTGTAATGATCGACTTTGCTGAGTACCCAACTTCCGGGCGAAGCAACTGCGGGATCAGTGAGTCTGTTGAAACTATAGACAAAATCTGTTGCGTTAACATACCGCGTGCTGTCCTTGCTTTTGAATTGGGCGTGTTTATGAAATGGAACATCGTCTCTTAGCGTAAAAGTATATTGGAGGGCATCGTCAGAAATCTGCCAGTTTTTAGCAACATCAGGTCGGATGTTGAGGGAGTCATCTAGCTGTACGAGTCCGTTAAAAAGCTGATTGGTTGGCCAAATAATCGAAGGATTACGCGCAAACGCTGGGTCTAAGGTCGAGATTTGGTACTGTTCATTATATCTAAAAACAAGATGGTTTTTATTTTCTGAGATATCGGATGAACATGAAAAAACAAGCAACATTAGTTGTATTGAAGCAACTATTAGAAAGTGATTTTTGAATGTTGACATGCTACGTTTGGGATGCATATTATTAATAGAGTGCTAAGCTATAATAGTTCTATAACAAAAGTCGTATTTCTTTTTAAAAATTTCATGCACTCAGAAATAGATTTTTTTTAAAAGTTGTGATGACAAATTAAAATGGTTTCGATGTAAGTATATAATCACAAGTTAACATTCTTATATTATGAAACGAATAAAAATCTTTTTTGTACTTCTATGTATTGCATTTTATGGTTGTAGTACTGATGATGATACGATAGAACAACAACAAGCGGCTAACATTGCAAATCGTGTATCTACTACGTGTACTAATCCAAATCCCAATCCAAATGTAGTAGGCTATACAGGTTTGTACTGGGATATGGCAAATGGAAATAGTGCTGCATATGCGCAATTACCAGGGGTACCCGTTGTTCAAAACCCTGGAGGACAATTTATTCATAGTCAGCAGCCACTTTTAGGATTTACATTACCACAAGGTTTCTCTGCTTTTGAGTCAGCTGGACAGAATGTTGTTGGGGCCGATGTTATTAGAAATGATAACCAAGTAGTATATCGATGGGTGCCTTTGGCGACTGTCTTTCAACCGCTAGTTCCTACTCAAACTATTATTGAGCAAGAAATAAATAGCATGTTATCCTTTTTTGGATTTCAAGGGCAACCAGAAGTTCTATGTACAAGAACAGCACAACAAAATAACATTTTACCTCAGGAATTTAATGGAAGACTCTTGCGCTTCAATGGAATGATCGCCCAAGTATGGGTGATAGGTACTTATGTAGATGGATTAGGTTCAAGTTCTTTTGCAATTAGTGTTTCTGTGGCGCCAGAGGAAGAATATGAAACGCAAGTTCAAGAAACCTTCTTACCCTTTATTTTTCAATTGTTTGTAAGACCAGATGGACAGTTTATAGATAAAGATGGCGATGGGTTTGATAATCTGGTAGATCCTAATGATTGTGATCCTAATATTATTCCTGGATAACAGAAAACCAATCATGCATATGCCCAAATACGTAATTGATTTTTACTATATGTTTGGGTATAGGTACGCTTTCGCGAAAGCGTACTCAGAAAACTACCCTTTATCATGCAGGGGCACTAGCGTCCAAAGCTTGCTATGAGGTGTATTAGGGAAACGCTGTTTTGTAAAGTCTGAAATACGCATTCAAAATAGTAGCTGAACCTGCCTATGCCGGCAGGCAGGCTAATCCTGCTAAAAAGCAGGATCTATGGTTTCATACCTCGACCCTTGGGTCGATTTTCAGAGTACAGGGCTTGTGTTGGGGTTTAATACCCTTTATTTCTTTTTATTTTACGACAGTTCTCAAAGGGTTGATAATTTGATCTTTGGTCTAATAGTGAAGAGGTAGAAACTATTAATTTAGTACATCGTATCATACCGTATACTTCTCTCTATTCAATTAAAAATCGTAATTTTGCCTACTTATTTTCAGTACGCATGGACACACGCAAGAGAGTTGCATTTTATACCTTAGGTTGTAAATTAAATTTTTCAGAAACCTCTACGATTGCTCGTAATTTTACAGACGAGGGGTTTGACCGTGTGGATTTTTCTGAATCTGCAGATATTTATGTGATTAATACGTGTAGTGTCACTGAAAATGCAGACAAGCGTTTTAAAACGATTGTAAAGCAAGCACAGAAAGCAAATCCAGAAGCTTTTGTAGCCGCCGTAGGATGTTATGCTCAATTAAAACCAGAGGAGTTGGTGGCGGTTGATGGCGTAGATCTTGTGTTGGGAGCGACCGAAAAGTTTAAGATTACCGATTACATCAACGATCTATCTAAAAATGATCATGGCGAAGTACACTCTTGTGAAATCGAAGAAGCCGATTTTTATGTAGGTTCCTATGCCGTGGGAGATCGTACGCGTGCATTTTTAAAAGTGCAAGATGGTTGTGATTATAAATGTACGTATTGTACCATTCCACTCGCACGAGGCATCTCTCGTAGTGATACCCTGACAAATGTGCTTAAAAATGCCTCAGAGATTGCGGCTCAGGATATCAAAGAGATTGTATTGACAGGTGTGAATATAGGAGATTACGGAAAAGGGGAGTTCGGAAATAAAAAACATGAACATACCTTTCTGGAACTGGTAACAGCACTGGATAAAGTAGATGGAATTGAGCGTTTACGAATCTCATCTATAGAACCAAATTTATTAAAAAATGAGACGATAGATGTGGTTGCAAATTCGCGTGCTTTTGTGCCTCATTTTCATATTCCTTTACAAAGTGGAAGCAATGAAATCCTCGGACTCATGCGACGCAGGTACCGTAAGGAATTATATGTAGATCGGGTAACGAAAATCAAACAAGTGATGCCGCATGCGTGCATTGGGGTCGATGTGATTGTTGGTTTTCCAGGGGAAACAGATACTCATTTCTTAGAAACCTATAATTTCTTAAACGAACTTGATATTTCATACTTACACGTATTTACGTATTCTGAGCGTGATAATACGACAGCGGCTACCATGGAAGGTGTTGTGCCTAAAAATGTCCGAAGTAAGCGAAGTAAAATGTTACGCGGACTTTCTGTAAAGAAGAGACGTGCTTTTTATGAATCCCAGTTAGGAACGCGTCGAACAGTGTTGTTTGAAGGCGAAAATAAAGAGGGGTACATTCATGGTTTTACAGAAAATTATGTCAAGGTAAAAGCCCCGTGGAATCCGGAGCTTGTCAATACGTTACACCAAGTGGATCTTACAAAGATAGCGGATGATGGTATGGTGCGTTTTGATTTTGTCGCTACAACAGTTTCCTAATCATTCATAGATAATGATTAAAGATTAGTGTTAAGTGGACTAATATTATATGCTTCTATAAATGTACTTCCTTCAAATACGTTTACATAGAATTCTTGAGTCATACCATTACCATATACAAGCGTTCCTAAGAATGAATAATAGGTCTTATTCTCAAATTTTCCTTCTCCCGCTCCATAGTAGTATTGATTGATAACCTTTCCAGTTGAGGCAGTAATTTCTGAAAAGTATTCTTTTATTTCTTTTGTATTCTTTTTAGGGTCAAACCCAGGGTCTAATAGAGACTCAAGATCTTGATAGGATGCATTTGAAATTATTTCAGCAAATTGATAGGCGACTTTTTTTGCGTTATTCATTTTTTCTGTTGAACCTATAGAAAATGTAAAAGGATCTTTTTCTTTAGTATTCCGAGAAATATCTACCCCTATATAACTGTAAAGTTCTTTTTCTTCGTCAGTTAAATTTTCGTGTACGATAGCAGCAATATTATTTCTAGTTATATTGATGTCTAATGTATCTAGAATAGCACTTTCAGACACATAAACATTTTTTACATCTATGTTTTTTATATCACCTATTGTACCGTCAAAAACATCTTTAAAAGTGGTTTCGGCTAGATAAATTCGATGGATGTCTTTTCTTGTTTTCTCTTCAGAAGGAGTAGAGTCAACACCGCACGCATACATAAGTAGTATACACACTAGATATATATAGGGTTGATTTTTCATGAAAATTGATTTTGGTTAAGGTTTTATCTTCTATTTAGAAAACCTCTATTTTATAAACAAGGACATTAAAATTCCTATCAACGTATTATCTCGTTAAGCTTTTTATGGGATTGATGTTGTATCCTTTTGTTACGGATTCTCCTTCAAAAACATTGATAAAGAAATTTTGAGTCACTCCGTTTTTGTAAACAAATGTGCCTAGGTGGGTGTAGTAAACTTTAGATTGGTGATTCCCTTCGCCAACCCCATAAAAAGAGTAGTTGACAATAGGTCCCGCCGTAGCGGTGGTTCCTGTAAAATAATCTTTTAGCGCAGTTGTCGCTGCTGCTGGCTCTTGACCAGTATCTAAGATAGGCTCTAAGTTTTTGTAGGATGCCTCTGAGATAGATTGTGCAAATTGGTAGGCAACCTTTTTTGTAAGGTCTATTTCTTTTAATGTAGCCGAAAGAAAAGAGTATGGACTTCCCTGCCCATTTTTATCAGTAAGTGTGACTCCTATATAATCATAGCTATCTCTTTCTTCTTGTGATAAGTTTTCATAAGCGATGGTAGCAATGCTATTTAGGGCAAATGTACTGCCTAGCGTATCTAAAACGGCACTGCGAGCTACATATATGTTTTTTACATCTAGATTTTTTTTGTCTTCGAGGGTTCCGTTTTTTATGTCTTCAAAAGTAGCATCCGCTAGATAAATACTAGAAATCTCATTTTTTATTTTTTCTTCAGAAGGACTAAGGTCAGATCCGCATGCATAGATACATAAAATGCATATCAGGTATATATAGGATGGTTTTTTCATGAGAGTTTTCATTTTTGAGTTCGTGTTACTGTCTGTAAGTATGGTTGTTGACTTCTTAAAAGTAAAAACAAAGTGGGGAGACGCACAATTTCTTTAGTGAAACGAAACTATTTTTTAGTAAGTAACAAATTGCGATGACGATAAATGCTTGCTATTTTCTTTCTGTTACAGAAGATTTTACAGATGTATAGTAATGATACGGCATAAAAAAACCCTGTAAATAAAATTTACAGGGTTTAAATTTGTAAGCTGTGGGTTTAATTAAATATTAATCCCTACAGGTAATAATTTTTTGTATTTACGACGATTTGATCTCATAAACTTTGCAATTTCTGGACTCGTAGGGACAAGGCTAATATTTCGCTCTTCCACTTCATTGAACACGGAAACGATAAAATCATTCATGTGTGTTTCTGTTCCTTCTGGCATCATAATTTTAGTTAGAAAGATTTTTCTTTCCTGTAGCGAGTACTCAATTTTAGCCATTTTCTCATCAAATGTAGCCTCAAATTGTCTCAGGAACTCATTATCTGTCAATTCAATTACTGTCATTGCTTCCATAAATTTGTGAATATATTAGGGTATTTATAGTATTATTGTGAGTATTTAAGAAATCTCTTTTTAATTTTGTCAAGGAGATTTTAAAACGCTTATGTAATAGTGTTTTTAATAACTTTTAGATTTCTTAATATTAAGTTCTTGCAAAGGTACAAAAAAATACCTACATAGCGTTTTAAATTATGTTAAACCCTTATACTAAAGATAGATGACACATCTCTACTTGATGCCCGGAATGGCAGCAAACCCATCTATTTTTGAACACATAAAGTTACCTGTAGATCGGTTTGAGGTACATCTTTTGGAATGGCAACTTCCTAAACCTAAAGAAACTATCGCCGATTATGCAAAGCGAATGACCGTTTTTATAACACATCCAGATAGCGTGTTGTTAGGCGTTAGTTTTGGAGGTATACTCGTGCAAGAAATGGCAAAGCACATACAACTAAAGAAACTCATTATCGTGAGTAGTGTAAAGTCAAAATTGGAGTTACCTCGACGTATGAAGCTTTCGCGAAAGCTAAAATTATATGCGTTACTGCCAACTCGGCTTATAGAAGATGTAGATACATTAGCTAAATATGCCTTTGGAGAAACGGTAAAAGAGCGGGTGGCCTTGTATCAAAAGTACCTTTCTATGAATGATCGACATTATATGAGTTGGGCGGTGAAAGAAATGGTATGTTGGGATCAGGAAGAACCAACCTCAGATATCATACACATTCATGGGGATGCAGATCGTGTTTTTCCCATTAAGTATATTGAAAATTGTATTACGATACCCGGAGGATCTCATATTATGGTGATAACTAAATACAAATGGTTTAATGAAAATCTTCCAAGACTTATCGAAAATGATTAACTTGTTTCTAAATTAATGAATTATGAAAAGAATTGAACGCATATTTGCTGTTATTGGTCTATTGGCAGTCGTCATAGTGACTGTAAATGCTATGCAACTTCCCGAAGATGAGGTAAAAGTAGACGCAGAACAGCTAGAGAAAGAAGAGAAATTGGTCAATGATTACAATGTATATGCATTACCAATACCAGAGGGTTTGAACTTTGCAGGAGAAGCAGTTCCTGTTGAAAACCCAGACATTAAAGAACGTATGGATAGAGAATTGCTTGTCAATACCTATTGGCAATCTAATTCTTTATTGCTTTTTAAGAGGGCTAATAAGTATTTTCCAATTATAGAGCCTATCCTTGCTGCTGAAGGAGTTCCTGACGATTTTAAATATTTGGCGGTTATTGAAAGCGGTCTTACGCAGGCGGTATCTCCCGCCAGAGCTACTGGGTTTTGGCAGATTCTTAAAACTACAGGTAAAGAGTATGGGCTGGAAGTAAATGACAATGTAGACGAGCGGTATCATATCGAAAAATCAACACGAGTTGCTTGTGCATATCTCAAGAAAGCAAAAGAGCGCTTTGGAAGCTGGACAGCCGCTGCTGCAGCGTATAATGCAGGGCCTGCCGGCGTTAGTAGACGTATGAAAAGCCAAAACGTAGACACTTATTATGACTTGTTACTTGGCGAAGAGACTGGCCGATATGTATTCAGAATTATTGCTTTGAAAGAAATTCTTAACCATCCAGCAGAATATGGATTCAATTTTAATAAGCAAGACTTATATGAATATATACCTACCTATAAAGTAAGTGTAGATACTGCAGTGACAGATTTTGTTTCTTTTTCTGAGCGTTTTGGAATCAATTACAAGATATTAAAACTCCATAACCCTTGGCTTAGAGAGCCACATCTTAATAATGGGTCTAGAAAACAATATTTTATAGATATCCCTAAAGAAGGATATTATTCATTAGGGAAGTAGTTTTTCTAATGGATCTATAGTATTAAAAAAGGGGAATGATTTTTAAAAATCATTCCCCTTTTTTGTTGTCTTTAAAAGTCGGTATACATATTAGCAACACGTATAAGTGAGCTTCTCAAATAATGCTTTGGGAAGTAGTTTTAATTATCTTCTACCGCCACGGCCACCACGGCCTGCTCTAGCGCCAAATTGTTGTTTAGGTTGTTGTCCCGCTTTTTTCATGTTTTGCTCCATGACTTTAATCTGTTCTGCAAGCATATTATGCTTGTCTAGACTTTTGGCTTCTTTAAGAAGTATTTGAGCCTCACGTTTGCGATTCTTTGTCATGGCAATCCCCGCAAGATTTAATTTAGCCATCGCCAAATCTGTCTTCATGGACAACCCAAGACCCACTGCTTTTTTAAAGTGTTTTTCAGCCAGCGTCATATCATTTTGTGAAACCATGAGTCCTTGCAGGTAGTAATAATATCCTTGTTGTTTAGTTACAAGCGCAGCTTCTGGATTGCTAATCTTTCCTAACCATTTTTGAGCTCCTGGAAAATCTTGCTTACGAAGTCTTAAAAAGGCAAGGATGATAATTTCATTTTTAAAATAGAGCAACACAAAAATGCCGGCTAGTAAAATGAACATGATGCCATTTCCTATTTCATTTTCTGTAAATTGCCATACGGCAAGTGCAATTACTGCTACTGCTAATACTAGTTTTATATTTTTATTAAACATATTATAATCTTGTGTACGTTGTTGTAGATACTATTTTGGTTGGTATTTTGTAATCTGGCATTGATGGTGGATAGGCTTCCCCTTCTACGGTAGAAGTCACCATTATTTTTATAGGGAACTTGTGTTTAGCATCAGCAACGAGATCCGTTTGCTGTGTTCCAGAAAGATCCATGGTGATTTGAGCATTCGCTGTTTTCATAAACACATCGGCTGTTCCGGAGATTTTATAAGAATCATCCCCAATAGCATCAAGTGTCCAAGTGTTGGTTGCATTTAACCCTGTTTCGGATACAAATTCATTATTCCAAGAATCCCCTTGCTTGACCTCTGTATTAGGGTAGTTAAATAATACTTGTTCAAAGCTTCTTCCTAAAGCCTCACCACTCCAGTCTTTTTCTAATTGTTTTTTAGTTTGTTCTAGTATAGCAGCATCAGTGATTCCCATTCCGGCTAACATATTATTAATAAAGGCATCACCATTTTGTACCTCCATAATTTTTCCTGAATAATTAATCACAAGCCCAATGGAGGAGTCTATAAGACCCATAAACATTTTACTTTCCGGAGTTTGCTCTTCTGCCTGCGTATCTATCTCTACTAAAACACCTCCTAATTGTTCTGAGGAAGTTTTCATGTAAAAAGATTTAAAACGGACATCCAGTGTAATGCTTTCTTCTGTTTTTTCTTTCACCACAAAATACATAGTACCTTGAAGTTTATTCTCTATTTCTTGAATAGTACCCTGTAAATCCTGAGTAATTAATTGTACAACATCCTGATGTAGCGTAAAATCATCATCGATGTCAAGGGTGTATGCTAAATGCACCTGTCCTATAGATATGTATGAAACCATAAGGAACAGAAGGCTAAAAAAGCTATTTTTGGTCATCAAAATATGTTCGTTTTATATGAGCCACAAATGTACTAAAAACAACTATAAAAAAATTGAAATTAAGACTTGGAGAAGTAAAAACTTATTGTATATTTGCCCCCAGCTTTGAAAGCGGTATCCTAGAATTAAAAATTCAGACTTAAAAGAAGTCCAAAAGAAGATATAAAATGAGTAAAAGAACGTTTCAACCGTCCAAAAGAAAAAGAAGAAACAAACATGGTTTCAGAGAGCGTATGGCTTCTGCAAATGGTCGTAAAGTATTAGCAAGACGTCGCGCTAAAGGAAGAAAGAAAATAAGTGTATCTTCTGAAATCCGTCACAAAAAATAATGATATTCTAATATCAAAATAAAGGTGTTGCTTTTTTTAAGCAACACCTTTTTTTATACCCTGTTAGTTCCTATTTTTATAGCCTAGAAATCCTTCCTTAATATGCCAAAAAATAAAAATTTAAAATCCATTCTCCTTATAGGTTCAGGACCTATTATCATAGGTCAAGCATGTGAATTTGATTATGCAGGATCACAAGCATTACGATCTCTTAGAGAAGATGGTATCGAGACCATTCTAATTAATTCCAATCCAGCAACAATTATGACAGACCCGTCTATGGCGGATCATGTGTATTTATTACCACTGAATACCAAGTCTATTGTTCAAATATTAAAAAAACATCCTCACATTGATGCTGTACTCCCTACCATGGGAGGTCAGACTGCTCTTAACCTTTGTATAGAGGCAGACGAAAAAGGAATTTGGAAGGATTTTAATGTAGAGCTTATTGGGGTTGATATTGATGCCATAAATATTACAGAAGATAGAGATCAGTTTAAGAATTTGATGCGTGAAATAGGGGTTCCTATGGCACCACAAGCTAGTGCAAATTCTTTTTTAACAGGAAAAGAAATTGCTCAGGAATTTGGTTTCCCACTAGTGATACGTTCTTCATTCACACTTGGAGGAGCAGGAGCATCTTTTGTGTATAAAGAAGAAGACTTTGATAAGCTTTTATCTCACGGCCTTGAAGTGTCTCCTGTACACGAAGTGATGATTGATAAAGCCTTGATTGGTTGGAAAGAATATGAACTAGAGCTATTAAGAGACGCAAATGATAATGTTGTTATTATCTGTGCGATTGAAAATATGGACCCTATGGGAATCCATACAGGGGATTCTATCACCGTAGCTCCAGCCATGACCTTGTCTGATGTTACGTATCAGAAAATGCGTGACATGGCCATCCATATGATGCGTAGCATTGGAGATTTTGCAGGAGGATGTAATGTCCAGTTTGCTGTAAATCCAGATAATGAAGAAGAAATTATTGCCATAGAAATTAATCCAAGAGTTTCTAGATCGTCTGCGCTAGCCTCAAAGGCAACAGGATACCCAATTGCCAAAATTGCAGCTAAGTTAGCGATCGGATACAATCTTGATGAACTTCAAAATCAAATTACAAAGTCTACTTCGGCACTTTTTGAGCCTACCTTAGATTATGTGATCGTTAAAATACCACGCTGGAATTTTGATAAATTTGAAGGAAGTGACCGTACATTAGGGTTACAGATGAAGTCTGTAGGAGAAGTAATGGGGATAGGACGTTCTTTCCAAGAAGCACTTCACAAAGCAACACAATCTTTAGAGATCAAACGTAACGGACTCGGCGCTGACGGGAAAGGATACAAAAACTATGAGCAAATCATAGAAAAACTAACCTATGCAAGTTGGGATCGTGTATTCGTAATTTATGATGCGATCCAAATGGGAATTCCACTCAGCCGTATCCATGAAATTACAAAAATTGACATGTGGTTCCTAAAACAATACGAGGAATTGTATATGATGGAGAAAGAAATCTCTAAGTATAAAGTTGATACGCTTCCGCGAAATCTAATGCTGGAAGCAAAGCAACGTGGTTTTGCAGATCGACAAATTGCTCACATGCTTGAATGCCTAGAAAGTCAAGTCCATAATAAAAGAGATGAACTAAACATCAAAAGAGTTTATAAACTCGTTGATACCTGTGCTGCCGAATTTGTCGCACAAACACCTTACTTCTATTCTACCTTTGAAAGTGAGATGGAAACTGCCGACGGAAACAGATTCTCTTCTAACGAAAGCATCGTTAGTGATAAGAAAAAAGTGATTGTACTAGGGTCAGGCCCTAACCGTATCGGACAAGGGATTGAGTTTGATTATTGTTGTGTACACGGTGTATTAGCCGCTGCAGAATGTGGCTATGAAACCATCATGATTAACTGTAATCCAGAAACCGTTTCTACTGATTTTGATACAGCAGATAAACTATACTTTGAGCCTGTATTTTGGGAGCATATCTATGATATTATACGTCACGAAAAACCAGAAGGGGTTATTGTACAACTAGGAGGGCAAACCGCTCTAAAACTTGCAGAAAAACTAGACCGCTACGGAATTAAAGTCCTAGGAACAAGTTTTCAAGCATTAGACCTTGCAGAAGATAGAGGTAGTTTTTCTAGTTTATTAAAAGATCTTAATATTCCGTATCCAGAGTTTGATGTTGCCGAAACAGCCGATGAAGCTCTTGCTGTAGCAGATCGATTAAGTTTTCCTTTATTAGTGCGTCCATCCTACGTATTAGGAGGGCAAGGGATGAAGATCGTGATCAATAAAGACGAACTTGAAGAACACGTTGTAGATTTACTTCGTAAGATTCCAAATAATAAATTATTGCTAGATCATTACCTAGATGGCGCTATAGAAGCAGAAGCAGATGCGATTTGTGATGGTGAAGATGTGTACATTATAGGAATCATGGAGCATATCGAACCTTGTGGAATTCACTCAGGAGATTCTAATGCGACATTACCTCCTTTTAACCTTGGAGATCTTGTATTAGAACAAATTAAAGACCATACGCGTAAAATAGCATTAGCACTAGATACTGTAGGGCTTATCAATATACAGTTTGCGATCAAAGATGATAAAGTATATATCATTGAAGCAAACCCAAGAGCATCACGTACCGTTCCTTTTATAGCAAAAGCCTACAAAGAACCGTATGTGAATTATGCCACCAAAGTGATGCTAGGTGAGAAGAAAGTAAAAGACTTTACCTTCAACCCTCAACTGGAAGGATATGCCATAAAACAACCCGTGTTCTCTTTTAACAAATTCCCTAATGTAGATAAAAAATTAGGGCCAGAAATGAAGAGTACAGGAGAAAGTATCCTATTCATAGATAGCTTAAGAGATGACGAATTTTATGATCTTTATGCAAGACGTAAAATGTACCTAAGTAAATAAGCGTATAAAATATACGAGATAGTTAGGAATAAAAGCCTTTAGATTGTTATAATCTAAAGGCTTTTACTTTGTATGTGGTTCGTTTTTTCTGAAATAGGTTACTCATAAAGACCAAGGAAGGACCATCCATTAAAAAGACACATAGCTGGTGCTATTTTAGCACATATTTGGTATTTTTAGAATTCAATAAAAACGCATGATAGAAAAATACTTTTGGAGAGGTATATTGATACACGTATGTTTCTTAGGAATTTTTTCCTTTAGTGCTATAGCGCAAGATATATTTGATATTGCTCGTAAAGGAACAGCTTCACAGGTAGAAACGGTGTATAAAAATACGCCAGATCAAATCGATGCAACCAATGATAAAGGCTATACGCCACTCATACTAGCCACCTATCACGGAAATTATGAAGTAGCAAAAGCACTCCTTAAATACACCACTGCTGTCAATGTAAATAGTAGCTCAGGAACAGCCCTCATGGCCGCTACGGTAAAAGGGAGTACCCGATTGGTCTCTTTGTTATTGGATCATCAAGCAGACCCTAATATCACAGATGGTAATGGAAGTACAGCACTATTATATGCTGTTTTCTTTAAAAATAACGATATTGTAGCATTGTTATTGGCGCATAAAGCAGATATAGCATACAAAGATAGTAGAGGCTACAATGCATTAGATTACGCCACACTGACTAAAAATGAATCACTTATCAACCTTATAAAAAACTACCAATGAAAAAAATTACGTTACTAGTTGCTATTTTCGCTATGTGTACCATGAGTGCACAAATTTCTACGGGACTTGTAGAATTCTCTTCCACAAATGGGGGGTATTCAGGGCAAATAGACATTGATGATGCAGGTGTTACTGTTACTTTAATAGGCCCTGATACACGATGGTTCGGAATAGGTTTTGACTCTCAAAACATGGCTACCGGAGATGATATTATCTCTTTTGATAGTACGGGATTAAATGACCGTCAGTTTTTGGGAATCGCTGTAGAGCCTTCTGTAGACCCAGGTCAGGATTGGACCTTAGTCACCAATGATATAAGTGGAGGAATCCGTACGATTGTTGCCACAAGAGGCCTTGCCGGAACAGATGCTAATGACTTTACATTTGACCCTATGGCTACGTCTATTCTTATAGCGTGGGCACGTGGAGATGATACCTTAGATTTTAGTTACCACGGAGGTTCTAACAGAGATGATGGTAACGGAGTGCCTATCGGATTTACGCTAGGGGTTTTTGATCAAGAACTCGCTCAAAAAGTGCGTATGTACCCGAACCCATCAGTTTCTGAGACCACTATTGATTTTGGAGATTTTAATTTCCAAAATAGCGAAGCAAAAATATATTCTGTACTAGGGCAGTTGGTTTCAGAAGTTCCTTTAAACCAAAAATCATCAACAATAGATACCTCTTCATTACCATCTGGGATCTACCTTGTGACGATTACAGCAGGAGATTCTTCAGTGACAAAACGTTTGATTAAGCAGTAATCTACCTTATAATATATATGTAAAAGCCTCTTTATTTTAAATTAAGAGGCTTTTTTGATTGTATACGGATCCTTTTATTAGCTTTATGGAATCAATGTAAGTATGTAAAATATCTATTATGCGCTTTCGCGAAAGCGGATAACACCTTTTTCAAAGTATATCTCTATACTTGATATCTTTAATTTCTATTAAAATGTGGCGATTTCTCTAGTGTAATGTCGGTGATAAAATACTTAGTATCTCCCCAAAAAAAGAAGGTGCCAAAGCGCTCTACATACGTCAACTTTACATATTTCCCTTGATGCTCTTGCATTTTTTGAATCACCTCTTTCTCACCGTCCATTACTGAAAAGGTGAAGATCTGTGCCCCACTAATTCCTTGGCTTATCTCGCCTTCCCATGTTTTTACAATCGCTCCTTTATGGCTAAATTTAATGAGTTCGCCAGCACGGGTCCCTTCACTGTAAGGCACAAAGTATAAGAAACTATAATACGCCACTGCTAGTAAAGCAATCGCTAGTAAAAAGAGCATCAGTAATTTTTTCATAATAAGCTATTTTAATAAGCAATCTTTAGTCTTCAGAAGCACGCTCTATCAGCTTGTCGTTAAGATGCTTTTTTTGTTTGATTCCTAATTTTTTGAGACTCTCTACTTTTCTAATGAGATTCCCTTGCCCTGTCAGTTTTTTCATGGTGGTGTCATAGCTTCCTTGCACCGTACGCAATTGGTTCCCTACTTTGATAAGATCTTCTGTGAGTAAGACAAACTGGTCATAAAGACGCCCAGCTTGTATGGCAATTTCAAGCGCATTTTGTTGCTGCTTTTCATTATTCCACATACTGTCTATGGTTCGTAAAGTAGCGAGAAGGGTAGAAGGGGTGACAATCACGATATTTTTTTCAAATGCTTGGTTGTACAGCTGATTGTCAAAATTAATAGCAATGGCAAATGCGGGTTCTATAGGAATAAAAAGCAACACAAAATCAGGGCTTTCCACTTGATAAAGATCTTGATAGTTTTTATCACTTAGTTGCACCACATGGCGTCTCAAGGAAGCAATATGTTCTTTGAGAGATTGGTCTTTCAGGAGGTCATCCTCTTCATTGACATAACGTTCATACGCACTTAATGACACCTTACTGTCAATAATCATACGTTTATTTTCTGGTAAATGAATCACAATATCGGGCAGTACACGACTTCCTTCTTCTGTCGTAAAACTTTGCTGTACAAAATACTCTCTGTCTTTTTCTAGTCCTGATTTTTCCAGTACGCGTTCTAGCACCAATTCGCCCCAGTTTCCTTGTGTTTTATTATCGCCTTTTAAAGCTTTGGTGAGATTATTGGCCTCTTTAGACATTTGCTCATTCAGTGCTGTGAGGTTTTTGATTTGCTCACGTAGTGCTGAGTTACGCTCTATGGTATCTTTTTGAGTCGCTTCTACTTTCTTCTCAAAATTTTGAATTTTTTCTTGAAATGGTTTCAAGATTTTATCGAGGTTTTCTTGATTCTGTAGGGTAAATTTACTTGATTTTTCTTCTAATATTTTATTAGCAACCAATTCAAAATCTTTGGTGAACTTCGCTTGTAAGTGTTCCAACTCTTCTGTTTTTTCTTCGATGCGTTTTTCTAGATTCTGAAACTCCACATTGCGGGCGGTCAGTTCGTTTTGAAAAAAATCTTTTTCTTTCCGCAACACATTGGTGTCTTCTTGCGCTTGTTTTCGGACGGTGTCTAATTGATCTGTTGCTTCTTTTCTAAGGGTGCGTATGGTAGATTCCGCTTTCGCGAAAGCGTCCTTAGCCTCCCTCAATTGCTCTGCTTCAAATTTTAAACGTTCCTGTATACCACTAAACTCTCCTTTCTTTTTAAGATTGGAAATAAACATGCCGAGCACCACCCCAATGATGATGCAAATAGCAGCGATTAGAAAATAAATAAGCGTTGGATTCATGCCGTAAAGATAAAAAATACAAACGCATTTAGGGGGTGTTAGTGTTATAATTAGAGGTTCAGGTGTAACTATCTAAATATCTTTAGTTTATCTGTGATGCATTGATTGTTGATGCAGTGCTTTTTTAACAAAAAATTACTCAGAAGCGTATGGAAATCACACGTCTTTTAAGTATCTTAATGACATATAAACTAGCTATGAAAAAACGATTACTATTACTTTTATTTTGCATTCCCCTTTTAACTTTTGCTCAAGACGTAAAACGTGAAAATATCAAAGGAAAAATCATTGTTGAAGGCAATGATATTGAAGGGATCACTATTTATAATGCCAACTCTAAAAAAGGAACAATCACTGATGAGAAGGGGGAGTTTATGATTGCTGTAGCGCTCAATGATCTCATAGAGGTGAAAGCATTAGAATATCAAAACATTGATATTCGGGTGAATAAAGATATTTTAGACTCTAAAAAGCTCCGTATTTTTTTAATCGAAGAGATCAATCTCTTGGATGAAGTTTTTGTGAAAAACAGAACTCTCACAGGAAACCTCAATACAGATGTGAGCAATGTAAAATTATTTAGACCCAAATTAGATGTCGTTTATTTTGGGATGGTTAATGAGGACCCAAATGATTTTACTGAAAACAATCCTGCCCAAACTAAAAATATGGCGGTTCGATCGGAAGCGCAAGCCATGGTGCATAGTCTCAATGTGATTAATGTTGTAGATCAATTACTATTGCCACTTTTTCGTTCTGAAGTAAAAGATAAAAAAGCATCAGGAATACCCGAAGTGCCTGTAAAGTCTATTAAATATTATTTAGGCTCCACCTTTTTGGTAGAGAATTTTAATATTCCAGAGCATCGTGTCGAAGAGTTTATCCGATATGTTGAGGACGATACCTTTGATTTTGAATTGTTAAACTACGGACACGAGATTGAATTTCTTGAATTGCTTAATAGAAAGAGTAAAATGTTTTTAGACACCGACAGAAGTAAGGACTAAGAAATAACTTTAAAACTCTTTTGTTTTATCGAATTAGGGGTGTTGAAGTTTTTAAAAACGATTTTTATAAACCCTTTGATAGGCTTTAGATACCCTTAAAAGTAGTTATCTCTTATCTCTCGTTTCTCCAATAATCACCCCAAAATTACCATCAAGTTGCTCCCAATATCGAGAGGGCAGATAGGTTCTGGAAACAAAGCCGTCTAAGTATAAAGCATTTTTACACCCTTTGTCTTTAAAGAAACAAGCGAGATCATAAAAATTAATTCGCTCCTTAGACATTGCAAAAAGGAGATTTCCATTAGGAAGTATCCCTACCGCATTTCTAATATGAACATTGGGAGAACCTTCATTAAATTTAGGGTGTATATTTCCGTTACTAAGGAGCATAGGACCCGATTGTGTGGCATATTGAATGTTTGGGCTCATTTTAAAATCTGGTGTGGTACAGATGATTGCCTTATTGTCTTTGGTGATATAAAAAACACCATTAGGGTGAAGAAAAAAATTGGTATGATCTCCTTTCTGAGTATTGATAGGAGATGTGGTGATGCCCTTTTCTATATACAATCCTTGCGGGGAACGGTCTTTCTGATACATGCCACCATTCATGGCAAATACCAATTCTTTGCCTCCTTTTTCAAGACTCGTCCTTAAATTTTGAAGACTGCCATAATTTTTTCCTTGTGCGTCTTTCCAATAAAAGTCTAATTGCTGGGTGTTGAGGTTGATTTCGTAGCTCAGGATATTAGATGTATCTTTTTGAGAAGATAGGATAGAAATAGGAGAGAAGCTTACAGATACTATCAATAGGCATATTGGAATAATGATTTTATATAATCTCATATTTAGTGGGCTATCGTTTTTAAAAGTGCGGCTGTTTTTGGTACTATATCTCCAACGTAGTTTAGATCGGATGCTTTGTTATTGGTAAGCATTTCGTAAAAGATACAGGCATTTAAAAAAGAACCATATTTATTTGGATGGATAGGATCTTCATAAAGCTCTATCTCAGGATATGTTGTTAAAACTGTGTAGAATTTTGATCCATTATCCGTTTTTTGCAAGTTGTTTTGGGTTGCCACCAAATCATATGACGCATTGATTAGTTGCATTTCTTGTTCTAAACTCTCCATCATAGGGGAGCAGGATTTTTCTTTTTGTATGGATGAATGGATCGTTCTTGAAGAGTAGCAGTAGTTTTTGGGATATTCATTTTTAGAAGGCCAGGTATTAAAAAGCACAAATTTACAATTTGGGTTGGAAGCTAATTTTTTAATATCAGCAATTGCTTTATTGACTTTAAAATCGCGATTTTCAGGAATCAAAACACTCACTGTTCCCGTTTGTAGGATGATCATATCCCACTCTTTCTCGGCTATTTTTAATTCGGTTGCGGTGGTTTCTCCTTCTTCCCTTTTTCTGGTGTTTACACTGTTTTCAGTTTGTGACGTAATAATATTTGATAAATGAGCCGACAAAGACATTCCCGGAAACGTACTTTGGTCAATCTTAATATTGGGGTGTGTTTCATCTAGCATGCGCTGCAAGGTTTGTGGCATGTCATAAAAATATGTCAGGCTATTTCCTATAAACAATACATTGAATTCTTCATTGGGAGGCGTTTTTTGAAATTGACAGCCCGTCATGGCAAAAGCCAAAATAATAAGTGCAAAATTCCTCATAAAGTTGGTAATGGTTGTATGTTTACTCACCTAATGTAGTAAATAGCTGTGGAATATAAAATTTGTACGATTCCGTTGCCGTCTGCCGCCGAGTTAGGTTTGTGAAAGACACCTCTCATGCACATAGAAAATATGAATTTCTTCTGGTTTGAAAATCTACACTCCATATTTCTAGTCCGTCTTTTTTAAAACGATAAGTCTGTCAGTGAGTTCAAGGATTGCAAGCTCCTTTTTTTCTGCGATGAATTTGATAGTCTCGGGCGTGTAGATAAAAATATGGGTTGGGTCTTTTCGATAATGCCAGTTGGTAAAATTAATTCCCTCGTGGTATACTAAAGTCATAATGATCAGGAGTCCGTTGGGTTTTAATAAGGCCGTAAGCCGATCGATTTCCCCTTTCGGGTCATGAAAATGTTCCATCACCTCACAACAGACAATATAATCATAGGTTGAGTTCAGAACGGTTGCATCAGGCGCAAAGAAAGGGTCGTAGGGTACAATGTTGTAGTGTTGTTTCTGTAGCATACTAGAGATCACTGGGCCTGTGCCACTGCCAAAATCTAATCCTTTGTGTGTGGGTAAGCGATGATCCAGCACATACTGTGTAATAGGCATCGTAAAGTTTTGATAGCGGACATCTTCTACATCATTGTTATGACACTCATAATGCGCCTTTTCTTCGGCGGCAGTGAGATACTCCTTGTCATCTTTCACAAGGGCTTTGCAGGTGTCGCATATATAGTAGTGTGCATCTTTTTGGATGGTTAATGGCGAACTGCAAAGGGGACATATCATGTTAGATTAAGGTATATAATTGCATTACTAATGACCGCAATAAAAGAAAGTACCGTTATAAAAACTATTTTCCAGTGTTTTTTCATTTCAACGTTATCAAATTTCAGATGCTTTTTATGATATATATAAAGTGTTAATGATCCTAATAAGCAGGGGATTAAAACCCAAATGGTCATATAGAAAAATCCAAAGGCTATAACTTCTTTTATCTTTTTATGATCTATCACATAAAAACCGATTAGCGGTAAAATATTTAAAATGAGCATCGTTTTATAAACTGTATTTAACAGTTTTTGCAATCGTGTGGCACATTCAAATACGGTGACTTTTTTATTCAATGATCGGTTCAGGATTATGTATACAACGTGTTACTTGATTAGGTATCTAATGTAGTAAACCCACGCCGAATATAAAATTTTAGAAGGGTATGCTTTCGCGAAAGCGTACGTAGCGTTTTTTGAATTATATATCTTCTGAACGTAATTGTTCTTGTTTTTATGTACTTCTGTGTAGAAAAAATGGTGTCTTAGTGTGTATCGTTTTGGGTAATTTGCTTATATGGGTCACCAATTACAAATTGGTGCCAGCGGGAGTTTGGTATTTGTTATAATTCAGCTCTTTACTCTGGTGTCGTTATTGAATTTGATGAATCAACTGTTCATAAGATTCAGGAAGTGTAAACTCGTCTTTTAGTTTTTGATGAAGTTTCTTTGCAATCTCCCAGTTATTTATTCCTTCAAAATCTTTTTTGTGATCTTCTAATTCTCCAAGTAAAATTGAATGCTCACCTAATTTGATAATTGGATCATCTTCCGTTTCAACCTTTTTAATACCTCCTTTTTCATGGAGATATTTTTTCCAAGTATCTATATCCTTTCGAAATTTTTTACTACACCCATTACAGGATTGAGGGACGTTTTGTAATTCACAAATTTCATCTTTGCAATACATGATGGCATGTTTGATTTGCTCGATAGTAACATCAAAATCATCTTGATAAGATTGAATGTTTCCATGATCATACTCCGTAATTCCCCATATCACGTGTCTGATATCTAAACGCTTTCCTTCCAATCGAGGAGAACCACCGATAGTGTGCTCAGTTGATATGATTAATTCCTTTTTCATATATGTATTATAAGCTATTTGTATGCGATGGGTTCATGTATTAGGTGCCTAATGTACTATACAAATGTGGAATATAAAATTATACAAGGGTATGCTTTCGCAAACTTACCTGCCGATAGGCAGGAGTGTACCTAGCAACATTTCATACTATTTTTCATTCTGGTAGTAATTCCCAGTAATAGTCAGTATGTATATCCATACGGACAATTCCTTTTGACACACTCCAATACAATCGATCAATATGCCCTGAATGTGTCTTTTTAGCGTTCCTGTCAATCAACACAATATCGGTATATTCAACTCCCTGTATGGTGATTTTTGTAGGTTCTAATTTATTTAACCTATCAAAATTAATCCCGTGATAATATCGTTTTCCATTGAGGATTATATCAAAACTTAGGGTTGTTTTGGAAGAAAAATTTTGTTTTGCAACGGTAATGATTTCATCACAATTTTTACAGTCCTTATCAGATTGAACCCTTAAAATTTCAATGTTTTTAGCCCAAAACATATCTCCCATATTGGGCGGATGCTCACGTATCGTGATGTCTCGTATGCGTATGGTATCAAGTTTAGCAGTATTTGACTGAAACACCAAAACCTCATTTCCTGTGTATGGGATGGTACTTTTTTCTTTTTCACTGAGACGCTTTGTTCTAAACATATTCGTGAACACATACCCCAAAAAAAGGAATGCGGCTAGGAGTAGGATATGTGAACGTCTTAATTTAGTTTTCAATGCTTTCTATTCTCACTCGTAAGAGCAAACTTTTATCCATCTATGGTTGTAAAAAATGTGATAGATAAAATCACCCATAGTAGAAGTTGTTTCATACTTACTTTTAATTAATGTAGATGGTTCTCAAAGACTTGATTTTACCCTAGTTGTTTGTTGATGACTTTAGTTCCGTTCTTTAGGTAACGCATCTTTAAATTTTAAATGATCCCTACGTATCAAAAAGGAAAAATGGTCAAATTCATAAATTGCCTTTGCTTCTTCGTCATACACAGGGAGTCCGTTTTTGTTTGTGTTCTTTGCTTTTTTTGTTCCTTTCATGACTTGATCAAATGCATCGACCAGCTCTACGAGCCTAACAGGTTCAGCAATTGGCGTATTATGCGCGGGGAATAATTTCTCAAGAGAGGTACTTAGATCAGCAAGTTTTTTAATACTCTTTTCATACGCTTTTAAATCTGTACCATCAAAAAAAAGCCAGATAGTAGCTTCATAAAATGTGTCGCCTGTCCAAAGATAGCCATGCTCTTTATCCAGCAACGCAATGGCATCTGGAGTATGACCAGGTACGGAAATAACTTCAAGAGTTCGTTCCCCTAAATCAATAATATGCCCGTCATTTATAAATGTTGAAATTGAAAATGGTTTGATATGATAGGACGCTGTATCAATATTTGGAAGTTTTTCCTTGCAAAATGCATCCGGTGCAACTTCATTTTTAACGAGGTCATGACTCCATCCATTTTTGGCCCAATATAATGTATACTCCGTTTTTAATGCAAGGATGTTATCAAATTCATGATTCCCTCCAATATGGTCATAGTGAGAATGGGAGTTTAAGACCGTTACAGGCAGATTGGTTAACTCTTTAACAAGAGCATATATGGATCCTAGTCCATTCCCTGAATCAAATAATAGCGCTTTCTCTGTGCCAAGTATCAAGTAGGAGATCACTTCTTCATAATTATATGGCTCTGCGATTGCATACACATCCTTTCCCACGGTATATACTTTAAACCAATCACTACTTGTTGTAACGGCATCAAGTCCTGAATACATCGTTAAATCGGCTTCGTCACACCAATTCGTAGCATCTGTTTGAGCGTATGAAGAATAACTTCCGAGGAACAGAAAATAGAGTAGATATAGAAAATAGTTCAATGGGTTCATATTGATTTGGGTTAAAATAGCGTCTACATTTGACGTTACGTACCACTAATCTGTTTGTATACGATTAGTTACATGCTTACGTACCTAATGTAGTAAATAAAAACCGAATAGGAAATCTGAGCGCATTTTGCTTTTGATTTCTGGTAATTCCGCTTTCGCGAAAGCGGTCTCAGGAGCACACAGAAAAGAAGGTTGTGCGGTGGGTTGTATCAGAATGATGAGATGTGTGCAGTTGTTGGTATGCTGTATGGAGCACACCACAAAAGAGTCACATTTTGTTTATTTTTTTAGAAGGAGATTCTTTCTGTTTATTTCGAGATTCATTCCGTTTTTCTTTTTGTAGAGGACTGTCAACAAAATGATGAAAATGATGGTTGCTAAGCGAAATATATTAGCATACAAATCACCAAGCGCATTGTCACTCACCGAAAACAATTCCCAAGCCAAGTTCATGAGCATATGCAAGAAAACAGGAATCCAGATGTTGAATGTCCACTCAGCATACACCCAAGCAAATAAAATTCCTCCCAAGAAAGTAACTAAGAAAATGCCTAACAGTTCTGAGAATTCATCACTTTGATACAAATGTAAAAGCCCGAAGTAAAGCGCTCCAAAAAACACAGAAGGTATAAATCCAAGTTTTGTATATCTAAAAATCAAACCAAATAAGAAAGCTCTAAAAAACAGTTCTTCAAAGAATCCTGCCGAAAAAACAGAAATCAAAAGCGTATTCAGTGAAACCTCATGATTGAAATCAAAAAGGATACGAAACCCAACAAACATGGGCAATGTGCATATCAACGCAAATAAAAACCCTTTTAAAATAGAGGCATTGAGTCCTAAACTCTCTAAAAAATCTGATTTGCCGGCAATCAGGTATGCTCCTAAGAAAAGTGGAATTCCAGAAATGGTATAGGTAATGATATGGCTTATACCAAGGTGATTTGTCAATTCAAAAATCCATGACCTAACAGATTTAAAGAATAACGCATCAAGCAAAAAATAAATTCCAAATGATATGATGACAATCCCTAACGCTTTGTTTGCATATTTCATTCCTAATGTGATTTTGAATTCTGTGTATATAGATATAGACGACCATTTTTGAGAAATGGTTGCCTAAGGGTAGACATCGCCTTTAGATGATAGGTTTTAATAGAGAATTCCGCTTCTGTCTTTTGGTAATTCCGCTCCTGCCTGCCGGCAGGCAGGTTCGCGAAAGCGATCCCAGCAGCATACAGAAAAGTAAGTCATGTAATGAGTTTCTAGGAAGAGAAAGGGAGGAGGTGGCCATTATAAATTGGCGCCAGCGAAGGAATTATAACTGTTGTTGGTATTTAGTTATTTCCTTTTAGTACTCTTTCTTTTTCAAATTCCTCAGACCTTTTTAGTTGCTCTTCTAAATTCCATTCAAAGTCAAATCTGTTTTTTAGAAACTCTGAGATGGAGCCAAGCCCAATTTCTGCTCGTCTCTTATCAATATTTACTGGGTCATAAACAGGCCATACATTGAAGCTTTTTGTTTCTGGATAGTATTTCATTTGTCCACCATAGATCTGTAACTCGCCATTGTCAGTAGCAATTCTATCTTCAGCCCTTACTAAAAATCGTGCATCAAGCTTTTTGCTTAAAACAGCTTCTCTCATCATAGGTAAATATTCTTTCCTAACCGCAGGGCTAGAATGTTGAATAACATTGCAGATAGTTAAGCTACCTTGCTCTCCAATGGAATCTTTTGATGGCCATCCGTATTTAGATAGCAGCTCTTTTATTTTAGCTTCGTTTATGATATGATTTTTTTTGTAAATTTTATTTTGGGCTTCCCTTTCTTCAGACTCCATACCAAATTTTTCAGCAAAAGAATCCCTTAAACGAATTGGATTTTGTTCAGAAGTATATATCGTATCTAAGAATGCTTTCAAGTATTCACTAGAAAGGTGTTCTGAATTTTGAGAATTGACTGCCTTCTTATGGTTAGAACAAGCAATAAGTAACACAGTAAGAAAAAGTACGATATATTTCATTTTTAAAGGTATATAGGTCTAT
>CAYGQJ010000066.1:0-8742 GCA_964351845.1 uncultured Flavobacteriaceae bacterium
ATCTTTATTACTTTTTTTGATTTCATTTTGATTGATTTTTGATTGTTTTTTGATTAATTTGATGATGAAGGTATCCGAAAAATGAAAACAATCATTTTCTGTAATACTATACAAACAAAGGGATTTTATACCATTGATACTTCTCAAAACCTATTTTGAGAGTAAAAAAACAGGGTATATGAGTTATAATGTAGACTGTTGTCTATATTCTTTTGGAGAAAGACCTGTATTCTTTTTGAAAATTCGATAAAAGGTGGCTTCTGAGTTAAAACCACATTCCAATGCAATACCTAGAATAGACATATACGCCATGTCTTCACTATGCAATTTTTTCTTCACTTCTTCTACTCGGTATTCATTAATCAAATCTCTAAATTTTTTATGAAAATGAGCATTGATTACCTGAGATACTTCTTGTTGTGGTAGGGTAAGCTTTCGCGAAAGCTCTTGAATATTTAAGGTGGGATGTAGAAATACTTTATCCACTTCCAATGCATACCTAATAGCGCGCGCTATCTCTGTGCTTTTTTGAGTGGGTACCGTTATTTTTATTGATTGCTTATTTTCTTGCAATGACACTACAGAAATATCCTCTTGAACACCTAATTCATAATTGGGCTGCTGATATCCTACAAACCCTAGATAATAGACAGAGAAGGAGGCAAAAAGTGAAAACGTAGACCAATGAAGATCGGTCGTTCTTCTCCATCCAAACAACAAATCTACTCCATAATTAAAGCATAAGAAAACACCTATAAGAATCGAAAGGATCATTAAGTTTTTTAGCCATTTAAAATCTGGAAACGTACTGTCTGATGTGACATTATTTAACCATTCTTTATATAATTTAAATTTCCTTAAAGACAAAAATAGATACACTGCGATAGAAGTAAGTGCTGCATAATTTTCTATTTCTTTGGCAAAATTAAAATACAGGCTATTAGCAATACGGTCTTTTTCTGCAAAATCAGACGTGCCTATCAATGAAAAGTAAATAAAACAGAAGTATCCTTGTAGTAGGATAAAGGGGATAAAATGTAAGATATGCTTTCGCGAAAAGCGAAACTTGGCGTCTACCAATGAGCTAAAATAAAAATAAAGTAACGGCGCGATTACCACGTCTGCTCCATTAGGAAAATACCTAAAAAAACCAGTATCCCAGAGATCTAATGTGTGTAAAAGTGTTTTGGTATTCACCCAACAAAAAGCGAGTACTGCTGTTGCCAAAAAAGGATTACTGCGCTTATTATTTTTTGAACGAAACAATAGCACACTCATCACCACACCTTGCGTGATCCCAATAAGCATAAGGAGATCAAAAAGTGAAAATTGAGGTTGTCCAGTAATCTGCATGAGTATGAAGGCTTGCCTTTTTGAAAGATACGTTAATAGACACTACATAAGCCTATATGTTACAGCTAAGAACGCAAAAAGAGGGCATCTAAAAAGCAACTTAATACGTCATTCCATTCATTTCAGAATCTTATCACACTAGTTATCATCCTAATGAGAAACTGAAACAAGTTCCGTTTGACGAAAATCACACCTTTTTAGACGACCTCTTTACTGTATTTTGAAAAGAAACTGACTACTTCACCTCTAACTTGGTGGTCGCTGCGGCTGTATTTCCGCCGCCGCCATCTAACTCGATAGTGTATGACCCTTTAGGTAAGTAATATTTACCGTTGCTCGCTTTTGAAATATTGAGTTCGCTATTGGCTTTTTCTAATGCCTTCTTCCCTTTTTCGGTAATAGACATATCATAATCTACCACATTGATTCCCGTTTGAGGCATCAGTGGGATACTTTGCAAGACCTTTCCCTCTGTATCTTTTACCACCATAGTAAATTTACCTGGGTAGCCTGTAAAATAGGAGACCTCTAGTGAAGGCTCAAAAGCATCTCTCCAAGGGCTAAAACTATTCCCCCATCTTCTAGAACTACGCAAGGAGGCTACGTCAAAAAGCTGTATGTTTTTAGAAGGATCCATTTGCTGAATGGTAGTGATATCAGTTCTATAAATGCTTCTTCCGTGGGTTCCAAGTAAGAGATGGTTTTCTCTTTTCTGAATTTTTATATCATGCACGGCTACGGCTGGCAATCCTTTCGCGAAAGCGTGATAACTCTTACCACTATTCACACTCACATAGGCTCCATTATCGGTCCCAACGTAAAGAATATTTTCTTTTTTAGGGTCTTCTACAATCACATTGACCGGAGACATTGGAATATTTCCAGAAATATTCTGCCATGTTTGCCCATAATTATTAGATACGTACACATAGGTTTTAAAATCATCCCAACGGTATCCATTTAAGGTAGCATATACGCGTTCTTTTTTATGCTCTGAAGCCACGATTCGAGAGACCCATAAATCTTTTGGAAGACCTGCACTGATGTCTGTCCAGCTTCCCCCTCCGTCTTTGGTAACAGATAGTTTACCATCATCACTCCCCGTGTAAATCAATCCAAATTGGAAAGGAGATTCGCTCACGGTGGCGAGCGTCCCGTAGGCAACATTTCCATCTTTCCCACCGTTGGTAAGGTCACCACTAATGGCCGTCCAATCATCACCTTGATTCATAGAACGCATTAATTTATTTCCACCTAAATAGAGAATATCTTGATTGTGTGAACTCAATAAAATAGGCGTTTGCCAGTTGAATCGATACGGAGCTTCTCCAAGTTCGTGCTTGATATCAAAACGCTTAAAATCTTCCGTCTCGCGGTTGATTCTAAAATAACTTCCAAACTGAAATCCTGTATACACCACATTGGCATCACGATTATCTACCTGTACTTGCATCCCATCACCGCCCATGATACTTTCCCATGGGTATTGACCGCTTTGATGCCATCTCTTGTTTTCTTGTGCTGTATTTGCACCTACCCATACGCCATTATCTTGTAGTCCTCCGTACACATTATACGGCTCTTCATTATCTACTTGAATGTAATAAAATTGCCCTACCGAAGGAGAATTTGCTTTGATCCAGCTCTCACCATCATCATAGGTAATATTCACCCCGCCATCGTTTCCGTTGATAAGGTGTTTTTCATTTTTAGGATTGATCCATAAAGAATGGTGATCTGAGTGTACATTTTCGCCCCCGATACTTTTAAAGGTTTTTCCGCCATCTTTTGAAGCGACAATCGGCACGCCATAAATATAAATATCTTGGTCGTCTTGTGGGTTGACATGAATTTCTCCAAAATAATATCCGTAACTACTGTAAATACCGTCTAAATAACCTTCATGTGTTTTTTTCCATGTTTTACCTGCATCATCAGATCGGTATACTTCGGCGCCTATGACGGGAGTGTCAAATAATTGTGTATTGGCTGTTTCAAGATACTTCGCAAGATCGACAGGTTGTACGGCACCACTACGCACCATATCTTTCACATTCTCTGCTCGGTATTTTTCTCGAAAATTATTACGCTTTAAAAAGCCATTGAGCTTAGTGTTGTCCAACGCTAGAAATGCCTCTTTATTCATGGTTTTAAAATCGTCTTTTGACAAGCCAGCAGCACTATTTCTGTTGTTTCCTTCTGCCTTTCGGCGAAATTGACTATCGTGCACTGCATATACGGTATTGGCATCATATACGGCAAAACCAATACGCCCTACACCATCTCCAGACGGAAATCCGTTGAGTTTCTGCCAAGTGGTTCCGCCATCGGTACTTTTATAAACCCCCGATCCTGTTCCTGCACCTTCAAAATTCCACGCTTTACGGTCTTTATCCCAAGCCGATGCATACATCAGGTTAAAATTGGCCGGGTCATGATCTATATCAATAATCCCGCTTTCACTATTTACATACAGTGTTTTTGCCCATGTCTTTCCGCCATCGGTTGTTTTATAAACACCGCGCTCATCATTACTAGAATACAAATGTCCTGTGACACCTATAACCACCTCATCTGGATTGGACGGATTGATTAAAATACGCCCTATATGATGCGAATCTGTAAGCCCCATATGTTGCCATGTTGCTCCTTTATCGGTTGATTTCAGGATTCCAATCCCAGCATAACTAGAACGGGAGGCGTTATTTTCTCCTGTCCCGACCCAGATCGTGCCACTTTTCCAATCAACGGCAATGTCACCTACATTTTGCGTATCACTTGTATCGAGTACAGGTTCAAACGTGGTTCCGTTATTATTGGTGTACCAAACGCCGCCACTCGCATACCCTACATAAAATTCTGAAGGCATATCAGGATTAACTGCAAGATCCACCACACGACCACTCATGATGGTAGGGCCTATATTTTCAAAAGGGAGATTCTTAACGATTGAATTCTGTTGCGCCGTACGTTTTTGAGTGATGGATTGTTGTACGTCTGCGGCTGATGTTGCAGGTTGTTGTGGGTACGCTTTCGCGAAAGCGAACACAGTAACACCTAGACATAGTAGCGTGCTTATTTTCATAGTATTGCCCGTATGGACGGGGATATTTTGGTTAATTATTCGGTTTTAGCGCTATCAAAGTACGGAAATGTGAAATTATGTGAAAATTTTTGGAAGGAGTTTAACAAGATTCTCCAAAAACTACTTCCCATCTAAGTATTCTTTTCCTGAAGTATGCACCCATCCTTTGCGACCGTTTGGTAGGGTGAAGCGGTAGTAGTCTCCAAAACGTGGATGTAATGAAGTATACTTGAAATCATTGTTTTTAAAGTACAAAGGTCTTACTAAACCTTCTTTATGAAGAATAATATGAAAATTATAGTAGCTCGTTTCAAAACCATAAGGTAAATAATGAACACTAAAACGATCTACATCTTTTTCTACTATAGAAAAATCAGGGTTAGCATCATGATAAAACACATCATATTTTCCAGAGGTCTTTTCAGCAAAGATAACCTGATAAGTACCTCTATCACTTTCTGATTTACCTGAAGCAAATACTAATTTATCATATTGCTCCCAATTGCGAATTTTGATTTGTTTCTCAAATGATTGATTTGGATTTTTATAGTTTTTAGAAATAAGATAAAAACCATCTTCTTTCTTCATAAACTTCCAACTCTTATTTCCATTAGAAGCTGCTTTCTCATAATCAGGCGTCCAATTCTTATAATCAATATCCTCAGGACGTATGAATTCTCCTTTATTGTTTTTATAAAAGAGTTGATTTTCTTTAGTTAGGTATTGAAGGTTGTTATCACAGTATGAAATCGCTTTAAACGCTATTGGCATCAACTCCTTCCCGTAATAATCTAGAAGTCCGTAATTATTTCCATTCCGGACAATAACATTGCGTTCCAATTGGATTTCATCATATGCATACTCTATAACAAGCTTATTTAGGAACACATCATATACCCCATATTTATTTCCTTTCTTTCGAATCTCAAAGCCATAACCAAACTCAAATAAAGGGATCCTCTTACTCTTTGCTTTAATGAAGTACGGCTTATCTAAAACCTGCGCAGATACCCCTAAAGAATGAGGATGATTTCCCACATAAGAACGCATCGCATAATGATCTATATAAAACACTGTCATTTCTAAATTGCCTCCAAAGATCATTAGGATCTTTCCTTCGTATTCCTCTGGAAACACATATCTATAAGTATCATCAACAAACCTATAAAATTCATCATTCTCCCTTGTATACAGATGTACCCAATTATTCTCTAAAAAATGAAAGTATAATTCATTTCCAATTACTGTTTCAAAACGAATCTCTTTATTTACAAGATCTTTTGGAATCGATATTAGTTTTGAGTACTCTACTATCAAATGTGAATAATCTATTAAATCTCCTCCTTCAACATCCCAATCTTCTTTGAATGCTTGTAGATTTTTGTAGGAATAGGAGTCATCCTGAAGTTTAAAATTCTCATAATACCGTTCATTGGTGCGTACAGAATCAGAATCTTCATATATCTCTATAAAAACTTCTTTGTCAATAAAAATATAATCTGGCTTCCTAAGTTCCGTTTGTCCATACATAGGTAGTGATAGCAAAAGAAAACAGAGAAGATACTTCATAAACATTAAGTAGGTGTATACTTGTGAAGTTACTAAAAAAACTAACATCACATTTCGTACTTTTAATCCATTCCAGAAACCGACAACAATACAATGACAGTTAACAATTCTTTTGAAACCTACGTACTCACTGTCATTAATGATCCATCGCTCAATCATCTTGTTCCTGAGATTCTAGATACGTTTTCTCAAATTCAATTATCAAAAAATGAGTTTTTTGTTACTAACGGATCTATCTGTAAGTACTTTTGTTATATAGAAGCTGGTATTTTACAACATTCATTAGAAGTTTTAGAAGAAGAAAAAACCACCTATTTAGCATTAAAAAATTCGTGTACTGCCGCACTGAATAGTTTTAAAAACAAAGTCCCCTCCAGAAAGAATATCAAAGCCCTAACCGATTGTGTATTGCAAGTCATCACCATTCAGGAGTTTGAAGACCTGATGCAGTACAATCAAGCGTTTTATACCTTTTATTACAATCTTATTGAAAATCAGATTTATAAAATAGACGATCACCGTATTGATCTATTAACATTACCTCCAGAAGAACGCTATCAAAAATTACTGCAAAATGAACCTGAACTACTTCAAAAAGTCCCATTGCATTATTTGGCTTCTTTTCTTGGAATTTCATTAAGACATATGAGCAGAATAAGAAAAAACATAAAATAATGCCATTTGGCGTATTTATTAAAAACTGCAATCCTTATTTTTGGATATATAATCTTGAAACGCTGCTGTTATGAAATACGACCTTATACCTAATAAACTCTTTATTAAAAACCGCAAAAACTTTATGGCACAGATGAAGCCAAATAGTCTTGCCGTTTTTAATAGTAATGACATCTATCCTATCAGTGCAGATAGCACCATGCCTTTTGAGCAACATAGAGATATTTTTTACTTAAGTGGGGTAGATCAAGAGGAATCTATTTTGGTGTTATTTCCAGATTGCCCAAAAGAAAAATACCGTGAGATTCTATTTTTAAAAGAAACCAATGCGCATATTGCGGTTTGGGAAGGTGAGAAACTAACCAAGGAGAAAGCATTAGAAACTTCAGGTATCAAAACGGTGTTTTGGCTTCAAGATTTGGAGAAAATCTTTGGAGAACTCATGACCTATGCAGATACCGTGCATGTAAATACCAATGAGCATTACCGTGCCGCTGTAGAAACCGAAACCCGTGAGGATCGTTTTACAAAATGGTGGAAAGCAACATATCCTGCACATAGTGTGGCAAAGAGTAACCCTATCCTACAACGCTTACGATCTGTAAAAGATCCTATCGAAATTGATTTGATTCAAAAAGCCTGTGATATCACCAATAAAGGATTCCGTCGGGTACTAGAATTTGTAAAACCAGGCGTTTGGGAATACGAAATCGAAGCGGAATATATCCATGAATTTTTACGTAACCGTTCTAAAAAATTCGCATACACGCCTATCATTGCATCGGGTAATAATGCCAATGTATTGCATTATATCGAAAACAACCAACAGTGTAAAGATGGTGACTTAATCCTGATGGATGTAGGGGCTGAATACGCCAATTATGCCAGTGACATGACCCGTACAATTCCTGTAAACGGTCGTTTTACAGAGCGTCAAAAAGCAGTGTATAACGCGGTATTAAATGTGAAAAATGAAGCGACCAAAATGCTCATTCCTGGGACCTACTGGGAACAATACCATATAGAAGTTGGGAAATTAATGACCTCAGAGCTGTTAGGCTTAGGATTGATAGACAAAGCCGATGTGCAAAATGAAAATCCTGACTGGCCTGCCTACAAAAAATACTTCATGCACGGTACCAGTCATCATATGGGTCTAGACACCCATGATTACGGATTATTACATGAGCCTATGCAAGCGGGTAATGTCTTTACCGTAGAGCCTGGTATTTACATCCCCGAAGAAGGTTTTGGCGTCCGGCTAGAAGATGATGTCGTTATTAATCAAGGCGGAGCGCCTTTTAATTTAATGCGTGATATTCCTATTACTGTTGAAGAAATTGAGGATTTGATGAATAAGTAAGATCATTAGGTTTTATAGGCTATTTGAAAAATGTCAATAGATTTAATAGATAGAGTTCACTATTTAAAGAAAAAAGGTAACGATAAACCTCTAAAAAAAGTTTGGAAATGGATTTCTGAACATGAAGATGAATCAGGAAATGAATTTATTCATGATTCAGAAAAATTCTATTGGAAAATAATATCTTCTGAGGAATTTATAGAGATAATAGATGAAGATTTCACGTATTGGTTTTTAATTTTCTCAAAAGACAGAACATTTAGAGCTATTGCAAAAGTTCATGTCGAAAAAGAAAATTTGATTGATAAAATAGGAATAAGAACACTATGGATTTTAAAATCTAAATTCAATACGCTAGAGATCAATGAAAAACCTATATTGATTTGGACACCATATTATTTTGAAAGACCCTTAGAGAATATAAATTATGACTTTACTCAACTAATCAGTAAGCTTAAAAACCCTAAGGTAAAATTAACCGAATCTATTGTTGATCGAAAATCTAAAGTGCCTACAAGGCGAATAAGGTGAAGTTCTAGCTAAACATTTTTAGTATACGCTTTCGCAAAAGCGTACTTAACCAGAATAAATAATTAAAACATACTCAATATTTCCAATTACGTGAATGATTATGGGTATGTGTTTTTAATCACACCCTATATCGAGTCTCGCCTGCTCATCATTGGCCGGAAAGCAA
>CAYGQJ010000066.1:8842-24887 GCA_964351845.1 uncultured Flavobacteriaceae bacterium
TTTTTAATCACACCCTATATCGAGTCTCGCCTGCTCATCATTGGCCGGAAAGCAAAATCCGCTGTTGGATGCTTCTGGGACATATCTTGTTAAATCCCGATCTCTCAAAGCATCAGACAAGAATGCGGTAAGGTCATTCATTTGTGTTTCTGTGAGTCCAAGTCCGCCAAATTGTTCAGCAAGTTGTCCTGACGGAACTGCTGTGTTTTGAGGAATTCCTTCATTTTTATAAGCAACGACGTCTTGTATAGAGGTAAATGTACTTCCGTGACCAAAAAATCCAGCGTCTGTTAAGTTATACAGTGTAGGGGTTTTGAATTTGTAATCATCTTCTGCATTTCCAGTAAAATTTCCTCTTCCTCTTGCCACAGCATCGATATCCACACCGGGTTTGATCACTGCATCAGGATCTCCGTTAAAATCGCCAAATCCAAAGGCATGAAATGCTTTGTCTTTTAAGGCAGGTCCTGTATGACATTGTATACATTTTCCTTGATCAAAAAAGACCACGGCGCCTCGTTTTTGCTGATTTGTAAGCGCACTTACATCGCCTTTTAAATATTCTTGCCAAGGGGCTTTATTAGAAAGTATAGTTCTATTGAAAGCTGCAATAGCCAGTCCTGCGGTTCTTCTAGAATACCGATCGGGTGAGGGGATGTCTGGAAAAGCAGTGTCAAATAAATCTCTATATCCGTAGGTATCTACAAAAGCTTCATCAACTAGCAGCCTATGTTCATCTTGGCCTTGCATTGCTTGTACTTCAATGCCCTGAAATCCTTCAAAGTTTTCAGGAATCAGGTCCCATCCGGCTTCGGTGCCTGCATTGGTACCTGTACCTCCAAATCGGCCGTCCCATAAGGCAACATCTTGGTACGCTAAATTTAGCAAGGTAGGAACTCGTATCGGTTGCACATCAACAGAATCTATAGGCATCAACGGATCTATAAAGCGCCCTTCGCCTTTGAGACCAAAACCAATACCGCCTTCTCCAATCCCTTGTCTTCGCCCTGCATGAAAAGCAGATGCCACTGGGTGACACGTAGCACACGCATATTGGAATTCGCGATCCTCAACCTTAGGATCACCACCCATCGCTGTGTCATGTAATAATAATTGTCCTAACGCAACTTTTGCAGCCGTAATAGGGTTTAAAGGATCTTGAGGAATCAATCCATACTCATTACTATTTGGTAAAATAAAGAACGAATTCCCTTCACCCTCTGAGGCGTCCAATAATAATTCACTTAATGTATCATCTATTAATGATTGCTCAATTTCTTGGTAATCATCATCATTTTGACACGATACAAATATTGTCAATATTGCTACGCAAAAAACAATGCCTTTCATACTATTCCATTTAATAAATACCCTTGGTTTGTTGCTACTATGTGAAGTATCACATGCATATTCACTACTCAAACATAAACTTTATTTTTGAAAACACAGCATTATTTAGTGGAGATTGCCCCATATAATGGGGAGTTGGACACATTGCCCCTTACTCTGTAAAGGTATTTTTATAATTCCTTAAACACTTTAAGAAATACAACCATTTTTTACCTGAGTTTTACAACAATCTGTTTCTCATAAATATCAATTTCACCCTTTTCAAGGAGATTTTTTCTTTATATGCTTTCGCGAAAGCAAAAAAAGGAGGCTACCCAAAATGAGTAACCTCCTGCAATAACTAACATAATTAATAAACTTCCTTTTTCAATTATTTTACACAGTAACGGTATCAAAAAGATACGTATGTAACCGCTGTAGGGTAGTTATTTTATGATCTGAATGAATCAATAAAGAGATATTATGATGACTTCCTCCATAAGAGATCATCCGAATGGGTACATCTTGGAGGATTTGAAATAACTTATGCGTTTGATTATGGTATATAATGGCATTTCCTACCATGCACACAATGGCTTGCTGATGGTCTACTTCGACAAAAGAAAATCGCTCTAATTCCCCTACAATAGCCTCTAAGTGGGTAGCATCATCTATAGTCAATGACACGGCAATTTCTGAGGTAGTAATCATATCGATAGCCGTTTCATACCGTTCAAAGATTTCGAAAACCTTTTTTAGAAAACCGTGAGCGAGTAACATTCTGCCTGATTTTATTTTGATGGCCGTAATACCATCTTTTGCAGCAATCGCCTTTATGCCTTCGCCATGTACCTTATTTGTGATTAATGTCCCATGCGCATCAGGAGCCATGGTGTTTTTTAATCGTACGGGAATATCGAGTTCACGAACAGGCATCACCGTTTGTGGATGCAAAATCTTAGCGCCAAAATACGCGAGCTCTGCGGCCTCATCAAAAGACAGATGAGCAATAGGCGTTGTCATCTCTACAAAACGAGGATCATTATTATGAAAACCATCGATGTCTGTCCAGATCTGGACTTCTTCGGCGCGAACTGCCGCCCCTATAATAGTAGCGGTATAATCACTCCCGCCGCGTTGTAAATTGGATACATGTCCATCTACATCCAGGCAAATAAATCCTTGTGTAATGTATATATCGGCAGTAGGTAACTCATCAATACTACGATGAATGTTTTGACGGATGTAAAACGTATCAGGTTCGTTATTTCTATCGATTCTCATGAACTCCAATGCAGGCAATAACTGAGCTTTTATACCTTCCTGACGCAAATAGGCGCTAAAAATATAGGTAGACAACAACTCACCATAAGAAACAATGGTATTATATAGGTATTGCGTATGTGCCTGATCTGTCGCTGTTCTCAAGGCATAGAAAATATCGTGCACATACTCCTGAACTTGGTACGACACCTCAGCATCAGAAAATAACGTCTGAATGGTGGCAGCATAAGAAATCTCCAGCGTATCTATAGCTTTAGAAGCCTTCCTTTTATCTCCTTCTTTTATAGCATCAGAAATAGCGACCAAGGCATTAGTGGTGCCTGACATAGCAGACAAAACCACTATTTTTTTCTCGGAGTCATTAATGATTTCTTTTACCTGAATCATATTTTCTACAGATCCTACCGAAGTTCCTCCAAATTTAAGTACACGCATCACACTATATTTTATGAGATCAAAAATATTCTTATGAACGATCTAAACCTCATAAATAAAAAAATTATTCTATTTTTACACAATATGTTATATAATTAACAAAATGAAAACAATAGCCTCTTGTGTTGAAGAAATTATCTTAACCCAACCTTTTATTGAGGAAGGGTTATCTAGGAATATTATCAACTATTCTGCGCTAGCAGAACACGTACAACCGATGATAGAAAAAAAGTTGCACAAATCTGTAAAAACTGGCGCTATTATGATGGCCTTACGCCGATACAATCCACCTATTCATGCAAGTGCAACGACAAAAATGCAACGAATTCTCAAAAATCTGGGCGATATTACCGTACGTTCTAATCTTACAGATTTCACCTTTCAAAATTCTCCGACCTTGATCCGCAGTCACGCGAAGATTTTAGAACAGATCACTACAGATCGGCGTATTTTTTATGCGTTTACCCGTGGGATTTTAGAAAGCAACATTATTATCTCTTCTTCTGAGAAAGACAAGATCATTGCGAGTTTTACACAAGAAACGCAATTAGATCTGCAAGAAAACCTATCGGCTATCAGCATTAATTTGCCGCATGACAACTCTAAAGTACCCGGTTTATATTATCAAATATGTAAGCGCCTTGCCTGGGAAGGGATTGCCTTGCATGAAGTCGTCTCTACAACCAATGAATTTACCATACTCGTAAAAGACAAAATGGTAGATCGCGCGTTTTCTGTGATTAAGAATCTTAAGAATGAAACGTATTTTTAAGATTCTTTTTTCTTGTTCTGAATTAAATTCACCAAAATAAATGTAAGAAGTGCAGGCAGTAACCAACCTAATGTTACCGTACCAAACGGCAAGAATTCTTGTATAGGTTTTACTTCCTCAGCAAATCCTATAGTCGAAAAGAAATCTGGCAAACTAAAGAAAATAGTCTCCACAACCACTGCTCTGAACACAAGACGAGAGGCATATTTCTCAGGAATTGCATTGAGTAAGATAAGCGCAATCGTAATCGGATAGATGAGCATCAATGCTGGAAAAGCCACAACAATAATAGAGTGCACATCTAATTGTCCCATGACAACCCCTAAAACACAACTAATCACAGCTGTTATCACATATGCTTTACGAGAATCATTAAACAATCCTTTAAAGAAATCGGCGGTTCCTGTGACAATTCCCACAGCCGTTGTAAAACAGGCAAGTGCTACCAAAACACCTAAAGCAGTTCTTCCGATACCGCCCAGCGTATTAAAACTTAAGAGATTTAATAATTCTGTTCGATTATTAATCTCTAACGTACCACTATTAAAAGCTCCAAGGGCAATCATACCCACATACATTACAACAAATCCTAATCCAGCCAATAGTCCAGCTTTGGCTATCACACTTCTGCTTTCTTCTTTAGAAACACCTTTTAAACTCAATGAGACCACAAGCACACCTCCCACCAACACACCTCCTATCGCGTCAAAGGTCTGATACCCTTCCAGAATACCACTCGTTATATTACTCGCATACGTAGAAGCACGTAACGGCTCATAATCCCCAAAAAGTCCTATACATATAATAGATCCCAGAATAATCAAAATACCAGGTGTCAAAAACTTCCCTATGATATCCATAATCTTAGAACGATTCAGTACAAATATCAACACCAATATAAAATAGACAGTACTCAATCCCAAAGGAAAGTAATTCACTATCGACCCCCAAGAAGATGCATCTATATAGGGTTGTACTGCCATCTCATAAGTCACAGAGGCCGTGCGCGGACTTGGAAACGAAACCGAGATCACATACACGACAAGGCTATAAATAAAAGCAAAAGTAGGTGACACCTTTTTTCCAAAATCCATCATGGTCCCTTGCAGTTTTGCATGACCATAAATCGCCAAAATAGGAATCACGACTGCTGAAATCACAAAACCAATCGCCACCATCAACCATCCATCGCCGGCATTATATCCTAAAAAAGCAGGAAAAATAAGATTCCCAGCGCCAAAAAATAGCGAAAACAATGCAAAAGCAGTTACAAAAGTTTGTTTGGAGAATCTCATAGGTTCATTGATATTTGCGCATCAAGATAAGTCAAAATGGAGATTACACATAAAGGGAGTCGTATTTTTTATACAGACCAAGGAGAAGGAGCTCCTATTGTCATGTTGCACGGGTTTTTAGAGAATCGTACGATGTGGGATGTATTACTGCCTTCGCTGCTCCAAAAATACAGAGTGATTTGTATTGATTTATTAGGACACGGCGCCTCAGAATGCCTAGGATACATTCATACGATGCAGGATTTTTCTGAAGCGGTGCATGCGGTTATAAATTCCCTACAGCTCAACTCAATTTCTATGATTGGCCATTCTATGGGGGGATATGTTGGGATCGCTTTCGCGAAAGCGTACCCAGAAAAAATAAAAGCGTTATGCCTACTTAATTCTACTCCAGAAGCTGATCCAGACGAACGAAAACAACTACGTCTACGCGCCAATCAAATGGCAAAGACACAATTTGAACAACTCGTCCGTATGTCTTTTATCAATCTTTTTGACCCTTCCTCTAAAGAACAATATCAGGATGCTATCTCAGAAGCCTTAGCACATGCATTACAAACACCTGTACAAGGATACATCGCCGCCAATGACGGCATGCGATTAAGAGACGATGCCTCCACTTTTTGGAAAAATGCCTCTTTTAAAAAGGGAATGATCTTAGGTGAGAATGACTGGATCATCGATGCTCAGAAACACAAAGAGGCCTTCGCAGCACATACAGATTACTTTTCTATTATTAAGGGCGGTCATATGAGTCATATTTCAAATAGCGATAGTATGCTAAAAGAGCTCTTACGTTTTTTAGAATAAGGTGTTCAAATCAGATGTAATTCTTCAAGACACGTTCTCACTAGTAAATTGAAGCGAAAAAGAAGATATAGCCCATAAAAATATTGGCAAAATATTCTAATATGTTAAAATATTGAGTATTTCATCGATATTTTTGTGTCGTTTGTGGAATTTATATATATTAGTACTCAAGTTAAAACCCCAGACCCCCATGAATACAACTAAAACTAAAACCGAAGCAACCTACAGCCCATTCTCAAACCTACAATGCAAAGTATTTGGTCATAAGTATCGCATTACCAAAAGATACGAATCAAATATCAAAGAATTTGAATGTGCAAACTGCAAAAAGCAATTTACATTAGACGGATACGGACACTATACACCACTTACGGCTAAATTACGTCGCATTAATGAAGTGTATGAAAATTTTTACACTAGAAAATTAGCTGCTCGTTAATAGTATTAATCTGTTTTTAAAGCATTCCAACCTCTTGCTACCAAAGGAATTTTGGTATTTGCTCTTGTAATAAGATGAGCCCCTTCACTTTGGTCTGTAATATGACCTACAACGGTAAAATTTGGATTTGCTTTAATTTTAGGGTAATCGGCTTGGGCTATAGTGAACAATAGTTCGTAATCCTCGCCACCACTCAAAGCAATGGTCGTACTATCAAGGTCAAACTCTTCACAAGTACTAATCACCTGAGGATCTAAAGGAATTTTCTCCTCATAGAGATTACATCCTACGTTAGAATTTTTACAAATGTGTAAAATTTCAGAAGATAACCCATCACTAATATCTATCATAGCTGTTGGTAATACCTCTAAAGACTCCAATAACAAGACAATATCTTTTCTTGCTTCTGGCTTTAATTGGCGTTCCACGATGTAAGCATATTGCTCTAAATCTGGTTGATTATTTGGGTTGACCTTAAATACAGCCTTCTCTCTCTCTAGAATTTGTAACCCCATATAAGCGGCACCTATATCCCCCGTAACAACAACAAGATCATCAACTTTGGCAGTATCTCGTCCTACAATAGAATGTTCTGGTGCTTGTCCTATGGCTGTAACACTAATTACGAGACCTGTTGTTGAAGAAGTGGTATCTCCTCCTACCAAATCTACTTTATAATTAATGCATGCTGTTTGAATCCCTGCATATAAATCTTCTAATGCTTCTAAAGGAAACCGATTAGAAACCGCTATCGAAACCGTAATCTGACTCGCTGTCGCATTCATGGCATATACATCTGATAGATTGACCATCACAGCTTTATACCCTAAATGCTTCAACGGCACATAACTCAAATCAAAATGAACTCCTTCAATAAGAAGATCTGTAGTGACCACCACTTGGGTATCTGGAAAGGATAATACCGCAGCATCATCACCTATTCCTTTTACCGTGGTTTTTTGACTGATTTTAAAATGTTCCGTAAGGTGATCTATGAGTCCAAACTCTCCTAATTCTTCTAAAGAAGTACGCGATTGATCTTTATTTTCTAACATAAATGCAAAGGTAGCAAACAACCATTTAACCCGCATTATGCATTAGAAAATCTATTACAACGTAAACAAGCTTCAAAATATACCGTTTTCTATCTTATTTCAGAATATTAATCCACCGCACTAGGAGTTTAAAGACCTCATTTGTTATATATATGACTATTGACAAGGAATAGTTGATCGGAATTTTCACTTATACGCTTTAAATTTTATAAGTTTACAGAGGCTCAAAATAAAAACCAACCTATGAAATCCTACCCTATTAAAATATCTCTATTTTTTGTGCTACTTCAATATGCTGTTGCCCTCATGGCACAAACGCCTTGTACGGGTAACATGGCGGGAAGCTTTCCTTGTGATGGATTTGATTTACAAGACAGACTTACCAACAATGATATGGATACCGACCGCACAAATGATAGCTGGGGCTGGACCGATCCGGAAGATGGAAAAGAATATGCAATCGTAGGACTTAGAAACGGCACCGCATTTATTGATATTTCTAATCCTACAGATGTCGTATATCTTGGTAAATTACCTACACACACAGGAAATAGTCTCTGGAGAGATATAAAAGTATATCAAAATCATGCTTTTGTGGTAAGCGAATCTTCTGGACATGGTATGCAAGTATTTGATCTTACCCAATTACGTGATGTGACAAATCCGCCTGTTACTTTTACTGAAACTGCACATTACGATGGATTTGGCAGCGCACATAATATTGTAATTAATGTGGATACTGGATACGCTTACGGCGTAGGAACTCAGACATTTTCTGGAGGCCCTCATTTTGTAAATATTCAAGACCCTACCAATCCAATAGGTGAAGGCGGGTATGCAGACAACAACTATAGTCACGATGCACAAGTAGTTACGTATAGCGGCCCTGACACAGATTATATAGGCAGAGAGATTCTTATAGGGAGTAATGAAAACGAAGTCGCTATTGTTGATATTACCGATAAAAATAATCCCGTCGAAATTTCAACCGCCACGTATCCTAACATTGGATACACACACCAAGGATGGTTTACCGAAGACCAACGGTATTTTCTTTTGGGTGATGAGATAGATGAAATAAATGTTGGATTTAACACCCGAACCATTGTGTTTGACTTTGAAGATTTAGACAACCCACAACTTCATTTTGAATATGAAAGTAACAACACCTCTACAGATCATAACGGATATGTGGTCGGAAATCTATATTATTTAGCTAGTTACAGAGCTGGAATGCGAGTGATAGACATCACAGATATTGCAAATCAAAATATAAATGAAATAGGTTATTTTGACACAATACCAAGTACAGATAATGTGGGTACAGGAGCTGGTACTTGGAATGTCTATCCATTTTTTGAAAGCGGAAATATTATCATTAGTGACCAAAATGGTGGTTTTATCCTTGTAAAGAAAAATGAAACCCTAAGCACAACTTCATTTGAAGCTCCTGAAGAAACTTCCTTATTCCCAAATCCCTCTTCGGGCATGGTAACCCTAGATACTCAAAACCCGCTAGGCGTTGTCTCTATATATAATACACTAGGACAAGAAGTCTACAAGACAGAAAGTAACGCCACAGCTATAGAATTAGATCTTACCCATTTACAGAAAGGTGTTTATTTTGTAAAAACCTCGCAAACCACACAGAAACTACTATTAAAATGAAACTAAAGCACTTCTTTTTTCTGATTCTTCTAGGAATGATCATCAGCTGTAGTGATGATGAGAGTAGCACAACACCTATTGTTGTCACCCCAGAGCCAGAAATAGATGTAGAAGAGCCCGATCCTGTTGCCGATGGTCGCCTTGTGTGCGAAAATGGATTTGCAGGCATTTTCCCCTGTGATGATTTTGATCTCATGGCACAAATCAACCTTTCACAATTTGGAAACTCCGCAGGAGGAAATGATATCTGGGGATGGACAGATCCTGTTACAGGAACCGAGTATGCTTTATTTGGAAGACGTGAAGGGGTATCATTTATAGATATTTCAACACCTATCTCCCCAAGAATTATTGGCTTTCTCCCTACCGAAACCACCGCTTCTCAATGGAGAGATGTAAAAGTATATCAAGACCATGCGTTTATTGTAAGCGAAGCCTCTGGCCATGGGATGCAAGTTTTTGATCTTTCTCAATTACGAGATGTGGCACCAGATCAAACGATCACCTTTACACCAAGCGCCGTATACACAGACTTCGGAAATGCGCATAATATCGTCATCAATGAGCAACATCCGTTTGCCTATGCGGTTGGCACAAGCACCTTTAGTGGCGGCCCTCATATCATAGATATTAGCGATCCTTTAAACCCTACGTTTGCAGGCGGTTTTTCAGAACAAGGATACACCCACGATGCACAAGTACTTACCTATAACGGACCAGATGTTGATTATATAGGACGGGAATTATATATAGGGAGTAATGAAGATAAAGTGGTGATTCTAGACGTCACTGACAAAGCCAATGTGATAGAAATCTCAGAAGTAGACTATCCAAATGTCAACTATACACATCAGGGTTGGATGACCGAAGACCATCGTTATTTTATAGCAAATGACGAACTAGACGAAACCAATGTAGGCTTCAACACTCGCACCCTTTTATTTGATTTTACAGATTTAGATAACCCTACGTTTTCAGGAACTTTTAGCGGAGATTCAGCCGCTACAGATCATAATTTATATGTCAAAGGAAATGAAGTCTTTTTATCAAATTATACCCGAGGCATTCGCGTGGCAGATATTTCAAATATCGCCTCAGGCACCCTCGTAGACACAGGCTCCTTTGATACCTTCCCTGAAAACAATAATGTTTCTTTAGATGGCGTTTGGAGTATATATCCGTATTTTAATAGCAATAACATTATCATCAGTGATATAGACGGCGGACTCTTTATCATTAGAAGAACCGGAACATAACGTGCTAAGAAAAAGAAAAATGAAAAAACTGCTTTTTACGCTTTCGCGAAAGCGTATACTCACCTTATTCCTCCTGACAATGTGTATCATTAGTTGTGGCGAAGACGATGTTTTACCACCACCAGATAGCACAGATCCTGAGATAGAAAATCCCAATCCAGATCCAGAAACAGATCCTGTAAACATTACCATTGATTTTACTGGCGTTTATGGCGGAAGCGAAGACGACACCTTTCATGATGTGACTGCTACCAATGATGGTGGTTTTATTGCATTAGGTTATTCGCAAAGTATTGATGGTGATATTGTAGACAATACTACACAAGTAAATAATTACTGGCTTGTCAAAACAGATAATGCCGGAAACATACAATGGTCAAAAACCTATGGAGGCACCGATGATGATCGCGGGGAAGAAGTCATCCAAACTTCAGATGGTGGCTATGCCCTGATAGGATATAGCAGAAGTAGTGATGGAGATGTCAGTACCAATGAAGGGTTCCAAGACCACTGGATTGTAAAACTAGATACACAGGGAGAGATCCAATGGCAAAAAAGTTATGGCTTTCCAGGTTCTGACCAAGCCTTTTCTATCATTCAAACCTCAGACGGCGGCTATTTTACCGCTGGATTTTTGGATGTAACAGCGTCTAATGGAGAAGGAAATGACCTCTTAGAAACTGAAGAAGGAGGTGCAACCAGAGCCACTCAACATGGTGTAGGGGAATTTTGGGGACACAAACTAGATGCCAATGGCGATATGCAATGGAGACGCTATTTTGGAGGCACAAACAATGACAGAGCTTATACGACTTTACAAGCAGATGACGGCGGCATTTTAATGATCGGTGCTAGTGAGAGTACAGATTTTGATATCTCAAATTCTAAAGGGAGTTATGATTTTTGGGTCGTTCGTATGGATGCATCAGGAACACTGTTATGGGAACGCTCTTTCGGGGGATCAGAAATAGATATTGCGTATGCGGCTACTAAAACACCCGATGGCAACTATGTCATAGCTGGAGACACCCGAAGTAATGACGGTGATGTAACAGGCTTTAATGGAAATGCGGATGCATGGATTATCAAAATAAATGACCAAGGCGATTTGCTTTGGGAAAAAACGGTAGGAGGCACCAACTTTGATACCGCAAGAGCCATCACTGCGACCGTAAACGGACTCGCTATCACAGGGTCATCCCGGAGTGATGATATAGATGTCACCACCAATGCGGGACAAAATGATATCTGGATGGTATTACTAGATGCTGACGGTAATCTGCAAGATCAACGATCTATAGGCGGTGACGGCATTGATTTTGGATTCGGGATTGCCGCAAACAACCAAGGGAGTATTATTGTTGCCGGAGAAACCCAAAGTACTACCGGAGAACTCGCAAGCAGTAACGGATCCCTAGATGCCGTACTCATAAAAATAAATTAAGAAATTGCTATGAAAAAGTATTTTACACTCTTAGTAGGTATTGCTATCCTGCTTATTGGATGTGATAATGATGAATCTACTACGGTACCCGATCCTGGGAATCTCACCCTTTCGTTTGAAAACACAGTGAATGGAGCGTCTTTATCCATGACAGCTGCCAACTATACAAATGCAAGTAATGAGACGTATACTGTCAACGAATTAAAGTATATTATCTCAAATATTAGGCTTACTGCGTCTGATAATACCACCTTTATCTATCCTGTAGAAGATAGCTACTTCCTTATCAATGAAGATGGAGGTAAGACCATAAACCTTTCTAATATTCCAGCCGATACGTATACAGGAATTACGTTTGGTTTTGGGGTAGACCCTACCAAATACCCTATCGAATCAGGGACGCTGAATTTTATCCCATTAGCAGAAGAAGCTGGGATGTTATGGACGTGGTCTGCGGGGTATAAATTCTTGAAATTTGAAGGGACGTATGCAACAGCTACAGCACCTAATGATGCGTTACCCTTTTTATATCATGTAGGAAGCCACGGTGCCACACTTGACAATTATAAAGAAGTAACGCTCTCCATAACCGATTTTCAGATATCCAGCGAAAACACTGTTTCGAAAACCATACAGTTTGATGTGGCTAAGATTTTTGATAGTGTACATAGCTTATCTTTAGAAGACAAAGACGACATTCAAGTAGATCCTGTAAACGCACCAAAAATCGCAGAAAACACCAGCACTGCATTTAGTATTGTAGACTAATGAAACACATAAAATACCTCATATTGATCCTTTTTATCTGGAGTTGTACTTCAGAATCTAGCGATGGCGAAACGAATATCTCTACAGATGACGCTCCGATGACGGTTACGAATCCGTTATTGGATTTTACAGTGCCGACTAATTTTCCGGATGCTACCTATAGTATTGTACAAAACCCACCAACTGAAAAGGGGTTTGAACTTGGCAAAAAGTTATTTTATGATGGCCAGTTAGCATCAGATGGCGTGGTTTCTTGTGGTTTTTGTCATATTCAATCCTTTGCATTTACACACCATACCCATATTACCAGTCATGGTGTCAATGGGCAAATTGGAACACGTAATGCACAGCCGTTACATAACCTCGCCTTTATGAATGAGTTTACATGGGATGGCGCGGCTACTTTTCTAGACACCCAACCTATCATTCCCATCACTGCTGAAGTCGAGATGAATGAAACCGTATCTAATGTGATTTCAAAACTCGCTGCCGATGATGAATACCCTACGCTTTTCGCGGAAGCGTTTGGATCAGAAGGCGTCAGCGCAGATCGTTTGTTTAAAGCCTTATCACAGTTTATGGTCATGATGGTGAGTGCCAATTCTAAATTTGACAAATTAGAACGAGGAGAAGCCGTGACTTTTACTGATCAAGAAAATGCAGGTCGCGCGGTATTTGACACCAAATGTGCTTCCTGTCATGCGGGCGCTTTACAAACGGATCAATCCTATCGCAACAATGGGCTTCCTATGGATCCTGCTTTTAATGATATCGGTAGGGAACGTGTGACTGGGTTACCTGATGATCATCGCAAATTTAAAGTCCCTAGCTTACGTAATATAGAAGCGACTTTTCCTTATATGCACGATGGCCGCCTAGCGACACTAGAAGATGTACTTACCTTTTACACCGATGGTATGGTAGACAGCCCGACATTGGACGATCAGTTTAGACGTCCCGACGGAACGTTTGGACTTGATATCACCCCTGAAGAAAAAGTACAACTCATTGCCTTTTTGAAAACACTCACAGATAATGATTTTATAGAAGACAGGCGCTTTGCTGAGTTTTAAAAGGTGGCATCAAAAAGCATCTTTTATCCTTTTTTCAATATTGTTCTTTAGTCCTTGGGCAATGATATGTTTAGAATCTAATGCAATCGCTTTATCAATATACTTTTTAGCTACTTGTAGACTATCCATCTTAAAATAAATATCAGCAAAAACCACTTGAGGATTTGCTGTCGCTGTTTCCGACATCGCCATTACTTCTTTTGCATACGACAATGCCTTCTCATAATTACCTAATTCAGCTTCTAGAGAGGCACTATAACTCTTGAAAAACAGATGTTCTTCTCGTTCTTTTTGAGAAGTAAGTATTTGTAAAGAATCTAATGCTAGTTGTGGACCGTACCCTGCATGTAAGATTTCTATATATTCTGCTTTGATATAACTTTCTTCTGGATATTTATGGACAAACGTTCTATAGTTTTCTTCTGACAAAACTCTAAATTCCTTTATAATAGCTTTCATTTTCTCTGGGGCTTGAGTCCGAGCATTTGCCAGATCAATATTTAACATATAAACATTCAATAATAAACGTTCATCTGCGGTTAATGTTTCTTTTTGAGATGCTAGGGTTTCATTAATTTCCAAACGCTCTTCTAGACTGTCACTTATTCTCCCGACTAAACTTTTTCCTATTAAAAAATTAGGATCATGGTCGACTGCTTTTCTAAAGGCTTCTTCAGATAAGGTCCATTCTCCTTTATCCATGATGTGCTCCCATCCTTTGTGAAAATAAAATAACGCCGAGTCACTTTTTGTCCCATAGTCAAATGCAACTTGGCTTTTCTTGGAATCGCAAGAGAACAGACTGCATAAAATACAGATTCCTAAAACAATGATATATGCGAAGCTATTTATTTTCATAGTATAAATTATTTAAAAGCAATTAAGTGTATCATAGCAACCAAAATTCAAAAAACGGCATATAGCGTTGTTACGACAACCCCTTTACCGTCTTCTAGTGCTACTGCTACTAATTGCTTTTCTTCTTTTACTTTAAAGTGAAAAGGAGGCAACAATACCTGTAAGCCACTTTGCTTTTTCAGTCGCGTGCCTTGTCCAGAAATAATGGCTGCATTGGGTATAAAATCTCCCTCGGGAAGGTGTTCTGTGAGGATGACATATTTAAAGTGAGTCAACTTTTTCAATATCTGCTGCACTTCGTTATTAGATAGGTGTTGTAATACCTGTCGTACTAAAGCGCAATCTCCAGCAGGCAAGTCATCTTTTGCAAGGTCCAAACAGTAGAATTCTACATTTTTCTCTTTGAATACAGCTTTATTGTGTTCGATAAGATCGTGAACAATATCAACCGCAATGTACTTTTTGGAATGCTTTACTAGCTCTTTCCCTACATTAAAATCCCCACAGCCTAAATCACATACCGTAAGCGGTTTTTCAAAAGAAGTTAAAAAAGAAGTAACTGCGGCTAGATACGGGTTTACAATATCAGGATGATGTGACCCTTCGCCTGAATAGAAGTCAGAGGTGTCACTTCCCCAAAGGTTCATTTCATAGATCTGCTCCATAGCGGCTTTGGTAGGCCAAGGCTTTTTTAATCGTTTGGGTGTATTTTGCTTTGTATTCATAAAAGCAGGATTCTAAAAACTACGTGAAAAACAATTTCGCGACAGCAAGTACCAACACAATGATCAGTACATAATAAGCAATTTGATCTGCCCATTTACTTTTACTCGCAAAGCGAGCTGTGAGATATCCCCCTAAGGTTTGACCTATCGCCATAATCCCACCTAGTTTCCAGTCAATGAGTCCTTGGTAATGGAACATCCCAATGACAAATAGTGTATACAACGCAATCACAAAGGATTTTAAAGCATTTCCTTCTATAATATTAAGGCGCATGCCTAGCACCATAATAATCAAAAAGAAGACACCCATTCCCATTTGTATAAACCCCCCATAAAAGCCCAATGCAAGTAATAAGGGCCAATACACATACCACTTCGGTCGGAAGGTAACGTCTGTTTTACGAAGCCATCGTTTTGGCTTAACCAAAACCGCAATAAGCATAAAGACCATCATAAATCGAAAGACAGATCTGAATTGCTCGTTACTTACATTCAGTGCTAAAATCGCACCCACAATAGCGCCTATAAAAATAGGGTAGATATACTTTTTTGTATCAGCAATATTGAGTTTTCCATTTTTATAAAACACCCACGAAGTAGCTGTACACTGTGTAAATATTCCAATCCTATTGGTTCCATTAGCCATATTTGGCGAAAGACCAAGCACCTCTGTTAAGATGGTGAGTGTAATCGCACTCCCATTACCTGCAAGCGTATTAATTCCTCCTGCAAAAAGAGATCCTACAATCGCAATCGCGTATAGTTGTAACTCGGTCATTTTGGGTTAATGGGTTAATGGGTTAATGGGTTAATGGGTTAATGGGTTAATGGGTT
>CAYGQJ010000067.1:0-12913 GCA_964351845.1 uncultured Flavobacteriaceae bacterium
ACAAATAGGTCAAGATATTAATGGAGAAGCTGCAGATGATTTTTTTGGGGAAAGCGTAAGCCTTTCCTCTGATGGTACTATAGTCGCAATAGGAGCACCAGATAATGATGCAAATGGATTTGGTTCAGGTCATGTACGTGTATATGAAAATCAATCAGAAAATTGGGTGCAAATTGGACAAGATATTGATGGTGAATCAGAGATTGATTTTTCAGGCACAAGTGTAAGTCTTTCCTCTAATGGTACTATAGTGGTTATAGGTGCACCAAGTGTTCAAGGAGGTGTAAATGGAGAAGGCAGTGTGCGTATTTATGAAAATCAAGGAGGTATTTGGGTACAAATAGGTCAAGATATTAATGGAGAAGCTGCAGATGATGAATCTGGCGGAAGTGTAAGTATTTCTTCAAATGGAATTATAGCGATAGGAGCTACGTTAAATGATGGAAATGGACCAGCCTCTGGTCACGTTCGTGTGTATGATATAGGTGATCTATTATCTGTAAAAGAATCTATACTATCAGATTTCAAATTATTTCCTAATCCAGCTTTCGATACTGTACAATTAGAACTAACACAAGATGTACTATTAGAAAAAGTAAATATTTATAATAGTATTGGTCAGTTTGTACAAACTACGCAAGAAACAATTGTACCTGTTTCTCAACTATCTAATGGGATTTATTTTTTCGAAATTATTACAAATCGAGGAAAAATAATTAGAAAATTAATAAAAGAATAAAACGTTAAGGTTTATTTTTTTAGAAATAAAGATCATTTCTCAACCTAGGACTTTCCCCAGAAAGTATCATCCCAAGACAAGCCGAAGCAGCGGGAATTGCTTTGGCAGATATACTAGGAGCAGCGATAGAAGCGGTTTTGGAGTAGGTTTTAGTCGGTAGCTGTTGGCTGTTAGCTTTTAGTTGGTTGTATTTCCCTGATTAGCGTTGACCGTTTTAGATAATTAATTCGTAATTCGATATTCAGTATTCAGTATTCGTCGCTCATCATTTGTCGTTTGTCATTCGATATTAACAGATCATTCCTTAAAAATAAAACGCTATCCTATATAAATTCCGTATTTTTAATATATGAGAAGAGCAGTTTTTCCAGGATCTTTTGATCCTGTTACCATAGGACATTACGATATTATAGAACGTGGCGTTACTTTATTTGATGAGGTAATTCTAGCGATAGGCGTTAATTCAGCAAAGAAGTATATGTTCTCTTTAGAACAGCGTCTCCATTTTCTAGAAGAAACCTTCAAAGACGAACCCAAAATCAGAGTAATGAGCTATAGCGGTCTTACTGTCGATTTCTGTAAAGAACAAGACTCCGAGTTTATCTTACGCGGGCTCCGAAATCCAGGAGATTTTGAGTTTGAAAAAGCGATCGCACATACCAACAGAAAACTCTCTGGAATAGAAACTGTTTTCTTACTGACTTCTTCTGGGAAGAGTTATATCTCATCGTCTATTGTACGCGAAGTGATTCGATATGGAGGTGATTGCTCAGACCTTGTCCCTGCCGTAGTGCGCCCATGCGCCAATGATGTTTGGGTAAAGGCCAATGAAGGGAAGTAGGAATACATGTGCTCTTAGTTTAGTAACTGAATTTTTTTACGGATTCCTTGATGATCGTATTCCTCTACTATTATGATATTTCCTTTAGTATCATAGGTGAGTAGAATAGATTCTTTGATCTGCTCATTAGGTTTTAAATTCGTTATTGGTTTGCCTTCGTCAAAGGTAATTGAGCTAGACAAAAAATAGGTTTGTTGCTCAATCACGTTATTATTTTCATCATATACTAATGTATACCCCCAAGGGAATTGAGAACAAAAACCACATGAAGAATAGGAATATTTAATAAGCCTACCTCGGGAATCATAGGTATACGAATCAGACCAATTTCCCATATCATCTTTAGGTTGGTCTTTTTTAGACCATTCCACAATTTCCTGATTCTTATCTTTTTTTCGAATAAGCTTTTTAGGTAGACCATAGAACATATAAAAATGCTCTTTATAAAAATAAACATCTAAATGCTGTTTTGTGTTCTTTACAGAGACAGTATCTGTTTTATAAAGTTCGGTACCTGTATAGTAAGAAGTCACTGAAAAATATAACGAGTCCGACTGACTATACCCGCAGCAAGAAATAAAAACGATACTAAAAAAGGCTAGTAATTTAGGCATGAAGCTGTTTTATGAATTAGCAATTTCCTTGAGTGCATCCACCAAATAATCAATGTCTTTCTTCGTAATAAAAATCGCAAACGAAATCCGTACGCCATTGAGCCCAAAAGTGGTCATAGGTCGTGTGTCGATGCCATAGTTGTCAAAGAGTTGTTTTTTGACATCCCTAACATCTTTGCCCACAATTTCAACCGTTTGTATCGCACAGGATAGCGCATCACTTTTTGGTGTTTTTAATTGAAAACTAGGATTATTCTGAACGCTAGATCTAAAATAGTCTTTCAATTCATACGAGCGTAGTGCAATCTTTTCTTTTCCAATAGTCCTATGAAAATCTACGGCGGCACCTAGTCCTAAATACTCAGGTAAATTTCGTGTGTTGTAATTCTCCAAACGGCGTATGCTTGGGTCGTCATACCCACGAGCTACCACCAAGGGTTTTAAATAGTGCTGGCTGGCTGTTTTTGCATAAAAGACACTAATGCCTTTCGGCGAAAAAAGCCACTTATGGGCACTCGCTGTATAAAAATCACACCCTAAGTCATGCAAATCAATAGCAAACATTCCCGAACTCTGTGCGCCATCTACGGCCACTAGAATTCCTTTTTGATGTGCCATTTCCGAAATTTCCTTTATAGGTAAGATCATTCCATTGGTATTTACGATATGACATATAGAAATTACCTTTGTTTTTGGAGTGATGGCATTTCTATACACAGCAACAATGTCTTCAACTGTTTCTGGAAGTATGGGTAATACAGGACGTACTAATTTGACTCCTTTACCTTCTTGCCATACCTTCCACGGGACCGTACCGCTAGTATGTTCATGATCTCCAAGAATGACTTCGTCACCGGGTTGTAAATCAAAACTCCGAGCAATAAGGTTCATGCCTTCGGTGGTATTATGTGTAATCGCAATCTCTTCGTTAGAAACAGAAAATAAGTCAGCTACTTTTTGGCGTACCATTTCTTTCTCATCACTCCAATCACCCCACATATATTTAGAAGGAAAACTATCTAAGGTGGCTCTAAATTCATTGGTTGCTTTTTGTACAGAAGTAGGGGAGGAGCCTAAGGAAGCATTATTAAAATAGTGTAAACCATCAGCAAAGATGAATTGCTTTTTAACCGTTTCCCAAAATGCTTCAGAAGTATCGGTAGGGTCTAAGACAGGGATTGTTTCTTTTGTATTAGACGCTGTGGCAGTAAAAGAAGGTAATAAAGTGGCTCCTGTAATTCCGGCGAGTGTCTGTTTTATAAAAGAGCGACGACGATTATTTTTCATAACATAATGATTTTTGAAAATCATACGTAAGATACATAGAAACTAAAAAAGGATCATGACTCGTTTTATAAACACTATGTTGAACAAAAAATAGAGACACGTGGGGGCGTGTCTCTGTTTTTTAATGATTAGGGGTAAAAAAAGGGGTGAAAACGTCGGTAATTAATGGATACTAGCGAGTGTGTTTGTCACATCCGTTTGCATATCTGTTGCATACATCTGGATGCTTTTTATAGTAGGTAACTCACTAATGGTTGGCGCTAATGATCCTGTAAAATCATTAGCAAATATATATAGGTATTCAAGGCTTTGTATTTTTGAAATCTCCTCGGGTACATTCCCTTGGAGGGTATTTAAAGAAACATTTAGAATTTTTAATGTACTCAAGTTCCCAATAGAGGTAGGTAGTTTTCCTTTTAAGATATTGTTGTGAAGATTTAAAACTTTTAGGTTGACTAAATCTCCAATAGAAGCAGGAAGCTCTCCTGTAAGATTATTATGGGTAAGTTGTAATGCTACGACCTTGTCATTAATCACAGTAACTCCTTTCCAATTTTCTACAGCAGTTGTTAGATCCCAAGATGTTGTCCAATGGTCACCATCTGTCGCATGATATAAATCTACTAATGCTTGCTTCTCTTGTGAAGATATGCCAGCGATTGCTGTATGAAACGTAAAAATAAAAAGTAGTAAAAAAATACTTGATTTCATGGTCTTGAGTTCTGTGACCACAAAAATAGAGGGAGTCAACTAGATCAATTTATTTTTAAGTAGAAATACTTAAAAATCGACAAAACACACAAAATTAACGATGAAATACACAAAAAGTAAACGTTTTTCAATACCACTATGATTTTTCAGCCAAAATAATTCACTGTTACTTTTCAATTATCGTATTGTTTTTACAAATGCTTCGACACTATCTGGACCATGTGTGGTGATATGTTTGATAAATGCACTTCCGATGATGGCTCCTTTCGCGAAAGCGGTAGCCGCCTGAAACGTATCGGCATTGCTAATTCCAAAACCTACAATTTGAGGATTGCTGAGGTTCATGTTGGCAATCCGTTCAAAATATTCAGATTGGGTATTCCCAAAACCACTTTGTGATCCAGTCGTACTCGCGCTACTCACCATGTAGATAAAGCCATTACTCGCTACATCAATCTGTTGGATACGTTCATCACTAGTTTGTGGGGTGATTAAAAACACATTGATCAATCCATATTTTTCAAAAATGGTTTTGTACTCCGCTTCGTATTCAGCGAGTGGGAGATCGGGCATAATGATCCCATCAATACCTATTTCTTGGCATTTTGCACAAAATTTCTCGACTCCGTATTGCAGCATCGGGTTAAAATAACCCATCACAATCAACGGGATGTCAATCGTCTTACGTACATCCTTTAGCTGATCAAATAGTAATTGTGTGGTCATTCCATTTTTCAACGCAGCAGTGCTACTTTCTTGAATGGTCGGTCCATCGGCGAGTGGATCGGAAAATGGCAAGCCGATTTCGACCATATCCACACCGCTGTCTTGCAGTTGTTGAAGGATTGATACCATATCGTTTATATTGGGATACCCCGCTGTAAAGTAAAGGCTGAGTAGTTTTTTATCTTCTTGGAGTTTTTCTTGTATTCTGTTCATGTATTACTATTTTTTTCATTCCCGCACTTCGATGACACTCAGTGTAAACTCCGGCGGGAATCTAAATCTTATTTTTTTATTTCTTTAAAAAGTAATATCTAAATTTTAATTATTCTATCATCCAACTTAAATCATTCCAACCTGGATTCTTATCATTAATTAGATTTTCTTACCATTCTCGATTCCACTTTTTAATTTGTTTTTCTCTTTGAATCACATTATTTACATACTGAGTAGTTTCGAACCAAACAAGTTTGCTAACATTATATTTTGATGTAAATCCCTTCGAACTTGAGTTTATATGTTTTTTAAGTCTTTGTTTTAAATCACCCGTAAAACCAACATACAAAACAGTATTTCCTTTATTTGAGAGAATATATGTATAGAATATTTTGGTTTCCATTATGTTTTCGATAGGTGTTTTGAGATTTCTGCCTTCGCGGAAATGAAAAACTTTCAAACTTTACAACCCAAAATACTCGATATACGTGTTCAAATCCTTATCCCCACGTCCTGATAAATTAATCACGACCACATCGGCTGGTTTGAATTTTCTAGTTTCAAAAATAGCTAGTGCATGACTGGTTTCAATCGCAGGAATAATCCCTTCGAGCTTACTTAATTCCAGCCCAGCTTGCATCGCATCATCATCGGTCACAGAGATAAATTCGCCACGGCCTGTTCTGAATAGATTCGCATGCATAGGGCCTACACCAGGATAATCCAATCCTGCGGAAATCGAGTACGGTTCTGTGATTTGTCCGTCGGGCGTTTGCATGAGGAGTGTTTTACTTCCGTGAATAATACCTTCACGGCCCAAGGCTGAGGTAGCAGCACTTTCGCCAGTATCAATGCCTTTTCCGGCTGCTTCTACTGCAATAATACCTACGTCTGGCTGGTCTAAATAATGATAAAATAATCCCGCAGCATTACTCCCGCCACCGACACATGCGACGACATAATCTGGGTTTTTACGTCCTTCAACTTCGAGTAATTGCTGCTTAGTTTCTGCCGAAATCACTGACTGAAAACGCGCTACCATATCTGGATACGGATGCGGTCCTACCACAGATCCTATAATGTAATGCGTATTCACAGGGTTATTAATCCAATCGCGTATCGCTTCATTGGTGGCGTCTTTAAGCGTTTTGCTTCCAGACATCGCTGGGCGGACAGTCGCGCCGAGCATTTTCATACGGGCTACATTAGGTGCTTGCCGTTTGATGTCAATTGCACCCATGTAGACGATACATTCTAGTCCCATCAGTGCACAAACAGTTGCCGTAGCCACACCGTGTTGCCCTGCACCTGTTTCAGCGATAATTCGGGTTTTACCCAATCGCTTCGCCATTAATATCTGACCAATCGTATTGTTGACTTTATGCGCTCCGGTATGACATAAATCTTCCCGTTTCAAATACACTTTGGTATTGTATTTTTTACTAAAACGCTCTGCATAATAGAGTGGTGTAGGACGCCCTACATAATCTTTGAGCAAAGCATCAAATTCCTTCTGGAAGGAAGGTTCTTGCATGATTTGTACATACTGAGATCGTAATTCTTCTACATTTGGGTAGAGCATTTCTGGAATAAATGCACCTCCAAAATCCCCGTAATAACCTCGGTCGTTTGCTTGGTAACTTTCTTTTTGTTCTGTAATCATAGCGTTGCGTTTTACACCTCCCTCAGTCCCTCCTTTCTAGGAGGGAAGCAAGTCGAGAGGTAAAATGTTTCAATGTTTCAATATTTTTCTTTCCGGGCCTATCTTCAAACTTACTATTCACATCCAATGCGAGGATAGGTACATCTGAATCTAGTATTTCTTTTACTTTTTCTATTTCTTCAAGTCCGATGCCACCACTTAAAACAAAAGGTATTTGTGATGGATAGTTTTTTAATACCTCCCAATCAAAGGTGTATCCGTTGCCACCTTTGGCTTTTCCTTTGGTGTCAAATAAAAACGCATCTACCAGTGATTCGTAGGGTGTTAATCGGTTAAAATCAAAGGTGTCTTTGATGGAGAATACGTTCCATATTTCGACTGCGTTTGATACAGGTACTGAAGCTTCGACAGGCTCAGCTTGACAAGCAGTTTTAAGTGTCTGAATATATTCAGGAGATTCGTTGCCGTGTAATTGGACGATGTCTAGTTGGTGTTTTTCTATGTGCGCTTTTGCGAAAGCAATCTCAGCATCTACAAAAACACCTACTTTTTTGATGCCTTCTGGAAGCGTGGGAATCTCCCCGTCAAAATCACGCGGACTTCCCTCATAAAAGATAAACCCAAGATAGTCGGGCTGCAAGGCAGCGACTTCTTGTGTGTTGTATTTCATTCCGCAGATCTTCATCCCCACAGAGGTGGGGATCTTATGAGGAGACGTACTATTTTCCTTAGTATTATTCATTCAACTCTTTAATAAACTCTTTTGCTGCTATTTTAGGATTTTTGGTTTTCATGAAGCATTCTCCTATTAGAAAGCCTTCAAATCCATACGGCTTTAATTCTTTAATAGCATTTACCGAACTGATGCCACTTTCGGATACTTTTACAAACGCATCAGGTATGAGTTTTATAAGACTTTTACTGGTCTCTAAGCTTACTTCAAACGTTTTTAGATTTCGGTTGTTAATACCTATCATATCTACCGTTGGACAGATAGACTTATGTACCTCTTCTTCATTATGTGCTTCGCAGAGGACGTCTAAGTGTAACGCTTTCGCGAAAGCGGAAAAATCTTCAATTTCTTTTTTTGTCAGGGACGCAGCTATTAAAAGAATGGCATCGGCTCCGTGTGCTTTTGCTTCTAAAATTTGATATTCATCTACAATGAATTCTTTGCGCAAAAGAGGAAACTCAACGGAAGCTCTTGCAATGAGTAAGTCATCCAATGAGCCACCAAAATATTTGCCGTCAGTCAAGACAGACATGCCGCTGGCACCTGCTTTTTCATATCCCCAAGCGACTTCTTGAACACTTAGCTTATTGTTGATGACAGATTTGCTAGGTGAACGACGTTTATGCTCGGCAATGATGCCTGAGCCATTTTTTAGAGCCTGCGCAAGAGATGTGGTTGCTCGTTCAAACAGCGCCGATTGCTCCAGCTGTTTTCTAGGCACCACTTTTTGTTTGAGTGCCACTTCAAACTTTTTGTCTGCTATTATTTGGTCTAGTATCGTCATGTTTATATACGAAATTTGAAATTTGAAATCAGAATTTGAAAAAATAGAACATACGAGTACATATTCTAATTTCGTTTTTCATTCTATTTCTAATTTATTTTCTATTTACTCAATTCTTGTAATTTTTTTAATTTTCCCAATGCTTTTCCAGAAAGCAAACTCTCTTGAGCGAGTTCAAAGCCTTCTTTTGGACGTAGTCCTTTTACGGTAGCGATCGCCATTCCTGCATTGGCGCAGACGACATTGTTTTGAGGTGCTGTTCCTTTGCCTGAAATCACATCCATAAAAATCTTTGCAGAAGCAGCAACACTGTCTCCGCCATAAATATCTTCTTGGGTGTGTGCTGGTACTCCAAAATCGGAGGGCGTTAACATCACTTCTGTATGGTTTGTAATCGTTTTTGTTGGGCCTGTCAATGAGATTTCATCATACCCATCTAGTGCATGCAGGATGGTAAAGTTTTTTCCTCCTTTTTGGTATAGATATCCGTACATTCTTGCGAGTTCGAGGTTAAAAACACCCACCAATTGATTTTTGGGAAATGCAGGATTTACCATAGGTCCAAGCATATTGAAAAATGTTTTTACGCCGAGTTCTCTCCGGATGGGGGCTACATTTTTCATAGCTGGATGAAAAAGAGGTGCGTGTAATACACACATGCCTACTTCATCCATAGATCGTTTTAAAAAATCTTTGTCATTACTAAATTTGATGCCGAGGTATTCCATAACATTACTACTCCCACTTACTGACGAGACTCCGTAGTTACCATGTTTTGTGACATGTACACCCGCACCAGCCGTTACGAAACTAGAAAGCGTAGAGATATTAAAGGTGTCTTTTCCGTCACCGCCTGTTCCACATAAATCGATAGCATTATACTCAGAAAAATCGACGGCAAGACATACTTCTAGTAAAGCATCTCTAAAGCCTTCTAACTCTGCTACGGTAATACTTCGCATCATATAAACCGTCAAGAAAGAGGCAATCTGACTTGTATTGTATTTTCCTTCAGAAATATTGATTAAGATTTCACGGGCTTCTTCTTTAGAAAGAATATCATGCTGTATTAATCGGTTCAAGATCTGTTTCATTTATTTTCTTTTTTACAACCTTTTACTCGTCATGTACTATTGTAGGTTGGTTTTATTGATGATAGAAATCCTATTTTGGTTGGTTGGTGTAGATGATTTCTAATTCTTTTGCATCTGCCATAATATTATCTAGTCCTTTTTTGAGGATGTTTTCATGCTTGGGAATTCCTCTGCCAAGGTCATCTTGGTCTATGTAATTATATATTCCTGTATTGGTCGATGCAATCCATCCTTTTGCAAAAGAAGATTTTTCTGTACTTAAGGGGCCTCCTTTGTAGTTAGACATTAGTTTTTTGGCAGCTCTGATGGCATCTTTTTCTGCGGTATTATTTGGAAAAATAAGATAGGTACCATTTTTAAAAAGCACCCAATTTTTTCTGTCGGGATTGATGCCTAATTGTACATTAAAAACCAATGATTTATAATCCTCAGGCTTCTCATTGACTACTTTTTTCTTTTTCCTGACGGGTTTAGGTTTTGCCTTTACCACAGGTGGTGGCGGTGGCGGTTCTGGAATCGTATCTACTTCAGGAACTTCTGGCGTCTCAGGAACTTTAATAGCAGTTTCTGGAGGCGTAGGAGGTTCTATTGTTTTGGGTTTGTCTTCTATACAAGAGACCAACAGACACACTAGTAAAACATAGAAAAAGGGAATTCTCATGATGGTAGATTTTATTGGTTAGTAATCCAGTTTTTTATCATTGTTTTTCCATCGGGAGTTAATACACTTTCTGGATGGAATTGTACGCCGCGTACATCATATATTTTATGTCTTAAAGCCATAATTTGACCTGTTTCATCTACGGCAGTAATTTCTAGGCTTTCTGGAAAGCCTTCTTGTGCGACGACCCATGAATGGTATCTTCCAACAGCGATTTCATTATCAAGCCCTTGAAACAGTACCGTGTCTTCTTTGATAATATCAATTTGTGTCGCTACTCCGTGAAACACCTTATCTAAGTTGATGAGCGTACCCCCAAAAACCTCTCCGATAGCTTGTTGTCCTAAGCAAACGCCTAAAATGCTTTTGGTTGCTGCATATTTTTGAATCACTTCTTTAAGCAATCCCGCTTCTTCAGGAATACCGGGGCCAGGCGACAATAGTATTTTTGAATAATCTTCACAGTCATCTATATGAAACTGATCATTACGCTTGACAACGACGGTACAATCTAACTCTTCCAAATAATGAACGAGGTTGTAAACGAAGCTATCATAGTTATCTATAACGAGTACTTTTTTCATCTATTTTATTTTTATACTATAAACGGGTCATAAACTATATGTCTTCCGCAAGTTCTAATGCTTTTGTTAAGGCGCCTAATTTATTATATACTTCTTGTAATTCTTTTGCTGGATCACTACCTGAAACAACGCCTGCTCCTGCTTGGTAATGGAGCGTATGATTTTTGCTTAGGAATGATCGTATAATAATGGCGTGATTGAAATTGCCATTAAAATCCATAAAACCAATAGCCCCTCCATAAAAAGTACGATTTCGGTTTTCATATTTTTCGAGTAATTGCATGGCCATGTGTTTTGGAGCGCCACTTAATGTTCCTGCAGGAAATGTATCTGCCACGACTTGTAATGTACTGGATGCTGCATGTTTTTGAGCGGTTACTTTACTCACAAGGTGGATGACATGAGAGAAAAATTGCACTTCTCGATAGGTTTCTACTTGAACGCCGTGTCCATTTCTGGAGAGATCATTACGTGCAAGGTCTACAAGCATCACATGTTCGCTATTTTCTTTCTCATCTACCGCGAGTTCTTTGGCAAGTAACGCATCTTGCTCATCATTTCCGGTACGTTTAAAAGTTCCTGCGATCGGATGAATTTCGGCTTTTCCTTCACTCACAATAAGCTGTGCTTCTGGTGATGACCCAAAAATCTTAAAATCACCGTAGTCAAAATAGAATAAATAGGGGGAAGGGTTAACGCTTCTCAAGGCTCTGTATACATTAAACTCGTCTCCTTTAAATTTTTGAGAGAATCGTTTGCTAGGGACAATTTGAAAAACATCACCTCGTTGGCAGTGTTTTTTACACGTATCTACAAGATCTTTAAAACCTTGATCAGAAATATTGGTAGTAGCTTCGCCTTCTCTATTAAAGTCATACTCTGCAAAGTTTTTGACTTTTAGGAGTTGTTCTATGTCAGTGATGTTATTTTGATCTCCTGTGGTATGGCAAAAAATGTAAGCTTCATTATTAAAATGATTGATCGCTATGATGTTTTGATATACGGCATAATACATATCGGGAATGGCGAGATCTGCTTCTTTTTTTAGGATTTCTATATCTTCAAAATAATGCACCGCATCATAAGACATATATCCAAATAAGCCATTGTGTATGAATTTATAATCGGATGATGGGGAGGAGAACGCTTTCGCGAAAGCGTCCAAAATACCTACCACATCGGTTTCTGGAGTCATGTCTTGAGACGTGGTAACACCATCAGGGAATTGCTGAATGATCTGATTGCGGTCTACTTTGATCGAAGCAATGGGGTTGCAACAGATATAACTAAAGCTATTATCGTTTGCATGATAATCACTACTCTCTAATAATAAGCTATTAGGAAAACGATCCCGTAGGCGGAGGTATACAGAGACCGGTGTAATGGTGTCTGCGAGCAATTTTTTTGAATATGTTTTTAATGCGTATGCCATGGTATATACTTTTGTAAAAACGATTTTCTTTTAAAAAAGAAAAAGCCTGTCGTAAGACAGGCTTTTAATATATGAATATACATGGGAGCTTCCTTACGAGAACGATTGTTTCGTATTCCACCACCAAGTATGTACTGTATTATTTTTCATTTGAGCTGTAAATATAGGAAGCTGTTTTAAATAAAAAAAGCCCTGTTGCTAAATTTTATAAAAATAATCACAAGGCTTCTATATTTAATAAATGTATACTAGAATGTCAAGCTTACGGCAAGTTCAAAATTATCATTGATCGCTTTGTCTTTTAAGTTGTCAAAGAAACTTCCTGACTTGTATTTGATTCCGAATTTTGTACGGTCTACTTCTAGTTTTGTAGTCGCCGTATTTCCTTTGATATTCATGCGTATTTTCATAGGCTGCGTGATTCCTTTGATGGTCATGTCGCCTAATACGTTGTAGCCGTCTCCATTTTTTGTAACATTGGTGATGGTAAATGTGGCTGTAGGGAAGTTATTTACGCCAAAAAAGTCATCTGTTTTTAAGTGCCCTTCCAGTTTTTCTTTTCCTTTTCCAGCTTCTAGGTCGGTTACTTGTAATGAAGTCATATTCATAATGAAATTCCCTCCTACAAGTTCATTTCCTTCCATGATCAACGTTCCTTCTTGTAACTCAATGGTTCCTGTGTGTGACCCTGTTACTTTTTTCCCAACCCAAGTAATCGTTGCGTCTTTTACTTTTACTTCTTTTGCTTCTTTTTTAACTGGGTTTGTAGCGAATGCTGCTGTTACAATAAGCGCTAAAATCGCTGTAAATAATTTAGTTTTCATGTGTTTT
>CAYGQJ010000067.1:13013-24723 GCA_964351845.1 uncultured Flavobacteriaceae bacterium
GATATACCAAAAGGCTTTATGGCGTCTGTAACTCTATCATTTGCCCAATTTGCTGAATACAAAAGGTTAATGGTTAGCTTTCGCGAAAGCGGTAACGTTTTGGTTTGTATAAGCTCTTCTATTGTCATTACAACTGTTGTATATACAAATGTAATACGTCTTCTTGTTTTATTTGGAATTTTTAACATTTTTTTTAAAATTTGATAGTTGAAGAGGAAAGTGTTTTTTCATTTTTTAACGGATGAATGCCAAAGTTTGTTAATACATTATCCCAAATGGAAACCATACTATACTTTTGTTGTGATGAAATTTTACATACTTATAGGTCTATTTCTTCTAGTAGGTTGTGGCAGAGGAAATCAAGAAGAGGTTTCTTTTGTAACAGTAGATTATAAAGGATTAGAGTCTTACTTAGAGGAGTCAGAAGCTGCTGTTCATGTAGTGAATTTTTGGGCTACTTGGTGTAAGCCTTGTATAGAAGAATTACCGCACTTTGAAACGATACGTGAAGAATATCGAGGCAAAGATGTCAAAGTTATTTTAGTAAGTTTAGATTTTCCAGATCAAACGGAACGTCTGACAAATTTTATCGAAAAACGTAATATTCAATCGGAAGTAGTGTTTTTGGACGATGGAGATGCCAACAGTTGGATTCCTAAGGTTGATGTGAGTTGGACGGGCGCTATTCCTGTAACGATTATATATAATGACCAAAAACGTTCTTTTTATGAAAAATCGTTTACGTATCAAGAACTAGAAGAAGAACTTAAATTATTTTTATGAAAACATTAAAAATCTTAACAGGTATTGCTTTTGTTGTGATTTTATCTGCTTTTGTTGTAAAATCAATCAATCCAAATAAAGTTGGTGGTGCTGGAAATGGGTACGGAAACGGCTATGAAATTGGAGATATAGCAGAGGATATTCGCTTAAAGAATGTTGATGGTGAGTTTGTCACGTTCTCTGACTATCCAAATGCCAAAGGCTTTATTGTTGTTTTTACCTGTAACACCTGTCCTTTTTCGGTAGCTAATGAAGATCGTATTATCGCATTAGATACAAAATATAAGAATGTGGGATATCCTGTGATTGCTATTAATCCTAATAACCCAGAAGTACAAAAGGGAGACAGTTTTGAGGCGATGAAAAAGCGGGCAAAGGAAAAAGGGTTCACATTTCCATATCTTATTGATGAAGGGCAAAAAGTGTATCCAGTCTACGGAGCTACAAAGACACCTCACGTGTATTTACTTCAAAAAACCGATAAAGGGAATGAGGTAAAATACATAGGTGCCATAGATGATAACTCTAGAAATCCGAATGCTGTAAAGGTAAAATACCTTGAAAATGCGGTAGATGCGTTACTCTCTGGTAAGACCATAGAAGTTACAGAAACCAAAGCGATAGGTTGTTCTATAAAAGCATAGACTACATTAATAAATAGAATACAAAAATCGAGACCTATCTGGTTTCGATTTTTTTATACTCCTAAATTATTAGTGAAACGCTTTTTTAAAAAGTTGCGAAGCAATACATTTGAAACGGTTAGTTGATCTCATCTCGCTTTTCTATGGGGAGGTAAGATTAGTCTCAAGTATAGATGGTGATCTAATGTCTCAAAGTTTACTTCGAAAATTAAAAAAAAACATAGAATGTTGAATGCCTTGTGGTGTGCCCGAGGATTATTTATTTCCTTAAATTTGCAATAAATTAAATGCCCTAATGATCTTAGAACAGTTATATACAAAATGCTTAGCTCAGGGAGCTTATTTTATAAGTTCGCAAGGAGAAGCAATTATCATTGATCCTTTACGAGAAGTACAACCTTATCTTGATCTTGCCAAAGAAAATAAGAGTACTATTACCTATATATTCCTAACACACTTTCATGCAGATTTTGTGAGTGGTCAAGTAGATTTAGCAAAAGCTACAGGAGCAACGGTTGTTCTTGGACCTAATGCAAAAGCAGCATATTCATATCATAGTGCAAAAGATGGAGAGGTATTTCAAGTGGGAGCGCTTCAAATGGAAGTGATTCATACCCCTGGACACACCATGGAGTCTACGTGTTATTTATTGCGGGATGAAGAAGGGAAAGAACAGGCCCTCTTTACGGGTGATACCTTGTTTATTGGAGATGTTGGACGTCCGGATCTTGCGGCAAAATCAGACCTTACAACAGAAGATTTAGCAGGCCATTTATATGATAGTTTACACAATCGAATTATGCCGTTGCCAGATCATATTACCATATACCCTGCACATGGAGCAGGCTCTGCGTGTGGTAAAAATATGAGTAGTGAGACCAGCGATACGTTAGGGAATCAAAAAGAAACCAATTATGCGTTTAAATTACAAAGGCAAGATTTTATAAAAGAGTTGATCACCGGGCTCGCAGCACCTCCGAGTTATTTCCCCGAAAATGTAGCGATGAATAAACGGATCAATACAGATTTTGATACCATTATAAAAAGAGGGACTACTCCGCTTTCTGTGTCAGAATTTGAAGCATTAACACTTCAGGAAGATGTATTGGTGTTAGATACGAGGAGTGTTTCCGCTTTCGCGAAAGCGTCTCTACCCCAAGCCTGGTTTATAGGATTGAGTGGTCAGTTTGCACCATGGGTGGGAGCTGTTGTGCAGGACATCAATCAAAAAATCATATTCATAGCAGACGAAGGAAAGGAAGAAGAAGTAGCTATACGACTTTCAAGAGTTGGGTATGACCATAGTTTAGGATATCTTAAAGGAGGTATAGAAGCATGGATTGCAGAAGGCAAAGAAGTCGTGGAAACACAAGGAGTAACCGCACAAGAATTTGTAGATGGCCTCTCAAATGGAAGTATCGCGCATCCTGTAGATGTTCGTAAAGACGGAGAGTTTGCTGCAAGTCATATAAAAGGAGTGCAGCATTTATCGCTGGATGAGATTCATGCTAATAGTAAGGAGTTAGACCCTGCAAAGACCTATCACGTGCATTGTGCAGGAGGATATAGATCCTTAATTTATGCTTCTATTGCTCGATCGCAAGGGGTAGATATGGTAAATGTGTTAGGAGGATATGCGGCCATCAAGAAAACAACATTAGGAAACGTTACATTAACCCTATAAAAAAGACTAAATTTTAGATACATGAAAGATATAACAGTAGCCGAGTGGAAATCACTCATCGCAACCGATGACAATGCCGTTGTTTTAGATGTGCGTACACAAGACGAAGTTGATGAAGGCGCTCTAGAAGATTCAAATCATATAGATATATTTATGGGACAAGGTTTTATTGATGAAGTCAAAAAACTAGATCCTGAAAAAAATTACTATATTTATTGTCGCTCGGGAGGCCGTAGCGTTCAAGCTTGTACTATTATGGGACAGCTTGGCTTTAAAAACACTTATAATATGCTAGGCGGTTACACCGCTTGGGTAGAAGATTAAAACTATGCGTCTTACGATATCTCTATGTCTTTTTGTTCTTTTTTTATCTTGTAAGGAGAAAACAACAACACCCCGAGTAGAAGTTATCTCTGTACAAGAGATGAAAGAAATACTTAAAGAAGAATCTGTACAACTTATAGATGTACGTACGCGTAACGAATATGCAACCAATCATATTAAGAATGCGAAAAATATCGTGTATCAAGGGGATGATTGGGAAGACCAAGTAGCAAAGCTTGATAAAGAGAAGCCAGTGTATGTATACTGTCAAAAAGGAGGTAGAAGTGCTAAATGTGCTTCGTTGCTGGAAGAAGCTGGTTTTGAAAAAATATATGACTTAAGTGGTGGAATCTCTCAGTGGATCGCAGAGGGTAATACTGTAGAATAGTTCTATTATTTTTATAAAAGAAATTAGAAAAATAGTTATTAAAAAAGCGTGCCGTTAAGCACGCTTTTTTATTCTAAGAATCTAAGAGGCAGTACTACAAAGCTTGCCTAGCTAGTCATTATTTAAAGGTATCAACCTGTTTTAGGATGATTCCATTATCATTAATTATTCAATAAACCTCAAATTAAAGGAATGAACATTATTATTGAATGGCGTGTAGTTAAGGACTATTTCAAATCGTCCAATACAAGATAAAACATTTCCTTCTGATGAGCCTAATACATAAAAGTTAGGAGGGAAGTTATTATCTGCGGAGACAGGACCATTTCCAAAAGCTAATCCATCTTCATTTACGGCAATCACGTTTCCAGTGTCATCGAGTGTAATTATTAATGGATCACTACCTTCTATTGGGAATTCACCTTCAAGGATAGTCACTTGATTTTCTCCTGGACCTAATTCAATAGTTCTTGTCGTAGTGATGTCTCCAAAGAAATCTCCAAAATCAGATTGTGTAACTTCATAAAGACCTTCTGGAATTTCTGAATATACAAAAGGACAGTTTATTCCAACAGAAAGTGTTGTGTTTACACTAGATCCTGTAACAAAGCTATCTTGAGGTACAATTTCTAATATAATTGTTTCTGGGTCTGCTACATTGCCCACTACGTCTTGAATGGTAACTGTTGTACTACCGAAAAACTCGTTAGGCGGAATAGTAATAGACATGGCGGAGATGCTGTAAAAACTAGGATCTAATGTGGATTGATCACTTATCGTAAAATTGATAGTTCTTTCAGAATCTGAAAGGGTCGTACTATTTATCTGTACCTCAAAATCTTTTGTTTCATCAATTTGAATAGAAAGGTCTTGGATAGAATTGCTAAAACCGATAAGTGTTTGATCAACTCCAGATCCAAATTCGGAGTCATCATCACACGATATACATGTGATGATACTTAATGTTACTAATAGTAAATATTTAATTTTTTTCATTTTCATTATTTTTTAGTATCCAGTATTTTGAACATAATTAGAATTTGCGTTGATTTCAGCAATAGGTATTGGAAGTTGAAATCTAAAATCTCCAGGATTAAGTGTAAATACTTCAGCTGGGGTTCCAGTACCATCTCTTAAGTCCCCAAATGAAGATCTTTCAACAGCTTCTCCTCTACGTTTTAAATCAAAGAAGCGATGTCCTTCAAAGGCTAATTCTACTCTTCGTTCAAATTGTATGGCATTTTCAAGTGTTTGTCCAGTTTCTGATCCTGGTGTAAATGGAGCATACCTTAATGCTCTTAATTCATCAAGAGTTGTAAGGGCTTGCCCCTCAAAACCTAATTCAAATTGTGCTTCTGCTTTGTTAAGTAATACTTCAGCAGCTCTCATTACTTTAATGTCAAGTCTTCCATTTACTTGTCCAGCCTCCCCTAAGAATTTTTTTATTCCATTGTGTTCAGCATCTCCATTAGCACTGTCAAACTGTATTACATCTTTTCTGGCATCATCATCACTAATGCTATTGAAAAACTCAAAATCTACAGCGTATTCAGAAATTGTATTTGTAATTTCTCCAGCTTCTAGACTCCCTTGACTATAAATGACACCTACATTGTTGAAATTGGCTTCTGGGCCTGCTGTATTTACAGAAAGTTCTATGACAATACCGTCATTGGACGCGTCAATGTAAATATTAGGAAGCTCTTCTTGAGTTGCTAGTGATGTAGTTACCTCATTTGAAGCATCTATCGCATTTTGGTATTGTCCTAAATAAAGATATACTCTTGATAATAATGCAAACACCCCATTACGGGTTAATCTTCCTTCAGAGTTTGATTCTGAAATCAATGTGCTAGCAGCAAGAAGGTCTTCAACGATTTCTTCGTAATTTGAACCTATGGATTCTCTTTCAGGAAAAATAGGGGCAGGTTCTTCAAAATTCACATCACCGTCTTCTACTTTAATATAAGAAATACCTAAGGCATTAACTGCGTCACTCGATTGCGTAGGGATTGGTCCATATACACGTGCTAAGTCAAAATGAGCAAGTGCTCTTCCAGCTAATGCTTGTCCTAAAATATTGTCTCTTGTTTCTCCAGTTTCTAGTTTATCTATCTGAGAAATAACAATATTTGAAATATTGATCGCATTATATGCCTGACTAAAATATAAGCTTATAGCACCTCCCGTGGCAGCGGTATATTGATAATCGTAATATACTTCGTTAGATCTTCTGCCAGTGGTTACTAAAACTGCATTGTCAGACATAATATCTGGGATTCCTTGCAAAGCAGATCCTGGAGCTGAATAATAACCAAATAATTGATTGTACATACCATCTACAGCCGTTTGGAATTCTGTAGGTCCTTGTAAAAAGTCTATAGGATTGACTGAAGTAAATGGTTCTAAATTGTCTATTTCATCACTACATGAGTATGTCATGCCCAGTAATAATGCTGATACTATTGTTAATTTTATTTTTTTCATCTCTGTTTTTTTATAGTTATTTAAAAGCCTATTTCTATGCCAAACGTATACGAGCGTGTTTGTGGATAACTGAATAAATTAAAAGCTCCAGTTACAAATCCTGCGGCACCTGGTGCCGAGGTTTCTGCGGAACCAATTCCTACTTCTGGATCCCCTTCAAAACCAGTTACAGTCAATATATTTTGTCCTGTTCCATAGATTCTCAAAGAACTAATGAATAATTTTTCAGTAAAAGAGCTTGGAAGATTATATGCTAGCGTCAATGATCTTAAGCGTAAGAAATCTCCTTTTTCAAGGAATCTCGTTGATGTTTGGTCTGCAGTAGCTTGGAATAATGGACTTGGGAGAACATCAGTGTCTCCTGGTTGTTTCCAGAAATTTAATGCTTCTGTTCGTAAGTTAGCATCTATGTTTCCAATAGCCACACCAGCTTGCCTCTGAAAATTAATAATATAGTTTCCAGTTTGAAAAGCCCAATCTGACCGCAAACTAAAACCTTTCCAACTCACATTAGTATAAAAACCTCCTTGAATATCTGGTGCTGGTGACTTGCCTTCTAAAAGTGTTTGGAAGTCAGCACTAAAATTGTCAGTAATTACATCGTTTTGATCAAGGTATAGCGGAGCTCCATTGGCTGGATTTACACCAGCATATCTAGGTAAGAAAAATGTGTTTAGTTCTTCACCTTCTCTTAAAATAGTATTTCCGTTAATAATATCTGCTCCATCAAGAAGGGATACCACTTCATTATTTAATTGGAATGAGATATTACCTCCTACAGAAAATCTCACATCGCTATTTCTTAAAACGTCATAATTTAGAGAAATTTCCAGTCCTTGGTTTTCAATTTCTCCTACGTTTGTTGTTACAGAATTATCGAGATCCCCTTGTGTTAGAGAAAGTGGTCTAGGTAATAAGAGTTCGTCAGAGTTTCTTTGGAAAAAATCCACAACGCCATTTAGACGATTATTAAATAATCCCCATTCAACACCTACGTCAAATGTTCTCTGTGCTTCCCATTGGATATCAGGATTTCCTAATCCAAAAGGTATTAATGCTGCATTTCCATTAAATGTGCTAAAGCCTGCAAGGTTCAAAAATTGAAAATCTCCAATGGCTTGGTTACCTGCTGTTCCTAATGAAGCTCTTAATTTTAAATTACTTATAGTGTTGTTGTCTACAAGGAAATCTTCATTTGAAAGGTTCCATGCTACACTGCCACTCCAGAAATACCCTTCTTGATTATTTGGGCCAAATCTAGTGGATGTATCTCTACGTATACTCCCAGATACAACATATTTTCTATCGTAATCATAGGTTAGAAATAAACCTTGAGAAAAGAGTCTGTTTCTTGCTTCATTAGAGCCTGCAGTTTGCGCTTCTGTAGCAACATCTTGAAATGGGATGTCCGGCGAAGGGAAACCTCTACTGGTAGAAAATTGGCTGGTAAAAACACGTTCAATATATTCTAAAAGGAAATCAGCTTGAAGATTATGTACTCCATTAAATGTATCTTTGTAACTTAATGTATTTGTTACATTATAGCGTAAATCAATAGAGGCATTGTCTGTTTGGGTTCCAGGAAAATTTGCATCTCCTACAAACCCTTGAAGAACACCACCTGGTAATGATCTGTTTGTTCTATTAAATCTATTGGATGTAGCGCCTACTAGAAAATTGTTAGAAAAATTATCAGAGATTTTGATGTCAGCTCCTAGACTACCAATAATTAAGAAATTTCTGTTGTCTTCTGGTTCGGTTTGAATAGCTCTTGCAACAGGAAATCCAGTAGATGTAGGGTTAAATACATTTTCACCAGCATCATCAGTTACAATATTACCGTCGTCATCTCTTAAAAATAGTGGTTCATATGGATTATAATCATATAAAGCTCTAAATGGATTTTGCACATTATTTCTGTCTCTAGGTAAATCTGATGTATTTCGAGATAAAGAGATGTTTGTCGTGACTTTTAACCACTCTTTAGCTTGATATGAGGTGTTTAAGCGGAGCGATGTTCTTTCAAAACCATCAATACGATCTATAATACCTGTATTCTTACTATACGCAAGAGATAAGAAATAGTTTAGTTTTTCATCGCCTCCAGAAATGGAAAGAGCGTTGTTTTGAATAAACCCTTGTCTAAGAAGTTCGTTTTCCCAATTTGTATCTAGATCAATAAGAGCAGCAAGCTCTTCAGGCGTAGATGTTGCTCCGGGTAAACTCTGTGCAGCAGCGACTCCTAACTCAGCAAATTGTCTTTCAATGTCAAGTTTTCCTCTTGCATCTAAAAGGTCAAATGGATCTGGAGTTCGTTGAGAAAAACCTATAGAAGAATTAAAACTAATTCTGGCTTCTCCACTTTTTCCCTTTTTGGTTGTAATTAAAACAACTCCATTAGCTCCACGAGAACCATATAAACTTACCGTAGCGGCATCTTTTAGAATAGAGAAACTATCAATGTCATTTGGGTTAATATTGTTTACGTCATTGGCGTCAATGGGAACCCCATCTACAACATATAAAGGGGTGGTTGAGGCACTCAAGGATCCAATACCACGTATTTGAACAAATGCAGTTTGTCCAGGCCTTCCGTTAGCTCCTACCACTTGCACACCTGCCGCTTTACCTTGCAATGCGTTGTCTAAACTTGTGGATGGAACTAAGTTTTCTATATCTTTACCCGTAACGGTAGATATAGCTGATGTCGATAACTCTTTGGTTCTGCTACCAAATCCTACAATGACGACTTCGTCGAGTGTGTTGTCCCCCTTTAAAGTGACGGTGATAGAGGTTTGATTACCTACAGGTATTTCTACATTTTTAAACCCTACATAACTAAAGACAAGAATGTCAGCAGCGTTTATATTTGATAAGGAAAACTTACCATCAAAATCTGTTTGTGTACCATTGGACGTGCCTTTTACTAAAACGTTAGCTCCTGGTAAAGGGCCTTCAGCTTCGAAGACTGTTCCTGATACTGTTTTCTGTTGTGAAAAAGCAGTTTGAACTGCAAACACTAGAAATAGTGTTAACACTAGGCATAATTTTTTTTTCATTTTTCAAGTATTTTTTATTACTAAATATTCACCATTGATTAGTGCTTTGGCGAATTGTATCTACATGAAATAGATTGATGCTGAGGCATTTTATGTTGAAGTGTAGAATTACCCTGCATTCAGTTTATGAATAGCTTCTAGTGATTTTATTTTATGTAATTCTTTTAAAATGCGTATCGGGTCATTATTTAGTATCCGCAATGGATTAAAATAGTAAGAAGGTGCTGCCCGATATTTTTCTATTTCGATTTAAATTTTACCTTTTTATGGCAGTATGTAGATAATGCCGATAAAGACTTACCATTATGTTAATTTTAACATAATAAAAAAAAGAAGGTATTGCCTGAAAAGAATGAAGCGAAGCGTTACTTGTTGAAAATGAATAGCTTGAAGAGGTGTTGCTTAAAAACGAATTTCTAATTGAAAATGAAGCTTGGTATTTGAAAAACGAAAGACTTGATTTTCTGTCTTACCATTCGCAAGGTTTATTTTGAAAATCCCCGCTTTTGTTCGCAATCCAGCACCAACTCCAAAACTAATTAGTTTTTCTTTTTGATTGGTAATCTCATTTTCAAAATAAGCAAGATCTATAATACTGTGTACATAAATACTAGAATTCAATACATACCTGTATTCAGTGTTTAAAGTGCTTACCAGATTGGCGAAAATACTGTTTTCTTCAAACCCTCGTATGCTGGTAATCCCCCCAAAACGATATTGCTCATTGGTGAGGTACGAATCTGAGAGTAATACTTGTGTTCTGTTTTTAAGATAAATCTGATTTGCCTCATTTAGCCTAAAGATATGACTTGCGATGGTGTTGACGCTTATTTGCTCCTCTTCTGTTTGAGACGAGACTCTGTTTCCAAATTCACCATTGAGAATAAACTGTGACTTGATAGGAAAGAAAAAATCTGATTGTAACTTTGAGAAGGTGAAGCCACCTAGAATTCTTTGCTGAGTGTAATCCTCTATAATTTCATCAGGGGTGTCTGTAGATTCAATAAGGTCTTCAGATTGTTTTGATTTATACCCCAAAGAAACCGTGTTATTTGCATTGATTTGATAAAACAAACTCACTTCTTGGCTGTTTTCAGAAAACGTACTATCTCTTCTAAATAAAGATAGTTGCGTCTCTATACCCAATGGACTTTTAAATAAATAAGGTAAGGTTGCTTTTACATTTAACTGTGTTTGGTCATCACCATCACTTTTGTAATTAAGTAATAAGGTTTCTCCATAATTCAGATTATTGGTCAGTATGAGGTCTATGTATCCATCCAGTTGTAGTCTATTGGTTTCTTCGTTGGTGGCAAATCCTAAAAACCCATCAAAGCGATTATTCACTTTTCGTTCCAGATAAAAATACACCGTAGTACTATCTTTTGTAAACAATACTTCGGGGTCTTTCTTTGAAGTAATAAAACTCAGATCGTTTAACCGCTCGTTTTGTTCTAGCAGTTCTTTTTGATTAAATAATTTCCCTTCCCGTATCCTTGCATAATGTTTTATAAAACCTTTGGGTGCTTTTTCATATCCATTGATAACAATGCGATCTGCGTACCTGTTTATATCTTGCTCTACAACAAGGATGCCTTTGAGTGTGTTTGTTTGGTTTTTGGCAATAGATTGTAGTTGAAAGCTTGTAAACGGATTTCCACTATTTGCGGCAATGGCGGTTAAATTTTCTAAAACCGCTTTCGCGAAAGCGGTCTCCACAAGAATACTATCGTTTTTTACATTGATTTTTGCTTTTTTGAGATATTCTTTAATATTTTCCTCTTGTCCCACATAGATTTTGACATATTTATAATGCTTGCCTAATTGCATGCTAGAAGTGTAGGAAGAATCGGTGTCTTTATTTCTATTCTCTATAATGTCTATATAGCCCAATTGCGACAGGTTGATTTTTAGGCTATCTATGGTGTTGAATAATGGGGTTAACTCTTTAAAAGTCTTTGGGTAGCCAATACTATCAATGATGTTGGTTTCTGTAGGAGATGCCCCCTTTATGGTTAAGGAGATTTTTTCTTCTTGTGCATTTATATAAGAAGTGCTTGTAATATATAGGGAGAAAAGAATGTAAATATAACGTCTCAAAAAGTCTAGTAATTATAATGTAAAGCTAACGGTTTTTATGAGTAAAAAGTGCTTTGAGGGGTATTTAATAAGAAACCTATTTAAAATAAGTGAGGTAATATTTGATTAATCTCAAAATAGTTGTACTTTTGCAAGCCCTTAAATAAGGGATAATTAATTTATAACAAATTTTAGGTAGAAAGAAATTATGCCAACAATTTCACAATTAGTACGAAAAGGAAGAGCCAAAATAACCAAGAAG
>CAYGQJ010000068.1:0-24336 GCA_964351845.1 uncultured Flavobacteriaceae bacterium
AACAGCTAACGACTAAAGACTAAAAACCAACAGCTGAATCAGAATTGTGGAATACTAAATTTTGTAGTTTTCTCCTGTAAAAGTGGTCAACTTATATCAGGGACGTACAATGAGCTAGGCGCTAACGACTAAAAGCTAATAGCTGAATCAGAATCCTTCAAAAGCACCGAGTCCAAACAAGGCAAAGTCATACTTGACAGGGTCGTTGGGATCGAGTTTACGGAGGGATGCGTCGAGTTCAGCGAGAGATTTGGCATCATTTTGCTTTCGCGAAAGCAATTTTAACTTTCTCCCCACATTCCCTGTATGTACATCCAATGGACAAGAAAGAAGTGAAGGTGAGATGTTTTTCCAAATCCCAAAATCAACACCTGCTTTGGCATCGCGCACCATCCACCGTAAGAACATATTGATCCGCTTCGCTGCCGAATTACGTAACGGATCACTCACGTGTTTTTGGGTGCGTTGTGCGTGCGGCACTTCAAAAAAGACCTCTTTAAAATGAGAAATAGCAGGTTGTATCCCCGCTTTTGTAACACCCGAAGCAAATACAGCTTCTAGTCCGTTGTGATGATGATAGATGTTTTGAAGCGATCGGATAAAGGTTTCTAAATCCTGCGCATTAAAAGTCCTATGCACAAATCCATCGAAGCGGCCTGCTTGATCAGGATCGTAATTAAGGATGAAATCATGAGGCGCATTGCCCATCAAATCCATGAGTTTTGTGGCATTGGTGATGATACTCTTCCGATTCCCCCAAGCGATGGTTGCGGTTAAAAAAGCAGCAATTTCTATATCTTCTTTTTTCTCAAACCGATGCGGAATCTGAATAGGATCATGCGGAATAAAATCCGGACGTTCGTATTGTATCGCTTTTTCATCTAGAAAAATTTTAAGCTCTTTTTTATTCATCGTCAAATATGTAGGAGTAAAAGCCATCTTTTAGATTGTTGGTGCGCATTTGAGGAGTTGACCTAAAATAGGCTTTAAAATCGGTAAGATGCTGCAACTGGATACAGGGAAGTTCGCAGTCTCCTGTAGCCCAGAAAAAATCAATATTGGTAGGAATTTGCATTTGCAAATTTCCATCTTGGTGAGTGGTATAGGTAGCTTGCGTGTATTTTGTATTTGGATGTGGTTTGATGAGATAGTCGGTAGAAAATACACTAAGGCTTAATTGAAATTCATTCTCCGTAAGTGCATTGAGATTAAAAGGAATAAATAAAGGAATCGCAATAGCCAGAGTAGCTACGGTAAGTCCTATTTGAATAAGTGGTTTTTTACTGATACATACCGTGATGATCGTAAGTGCTAGTAGCATAAAGAAGCCCAAGAAAAAACGATATTGAGGCGAGGTGAGCCATAAAAATAGGAGTTGTGCAATGCTTATGAAATAAAGAATGTACAGCGGCTTTTTAAAACGAATTTTTCTAATGAAAAAAGGAAAAACAAGGATGGCTACAGACATTGCTACATTAAATAAGCCGTGAAGTTTTGGCAGTAGAAGCCAGTGAATAATACGTTGTGCTAAGGTGCTATTTGCATACTCATTGGCTGTTAAGAAAAAAGCATATTGCTTAGTCGTTTGCACCAAATATTCTTGAAGCGCCATGGGCAACATCCAGTCTACATCGGTCAATCTAAAACTAGCGATGGGGTATAGTGGATATCCAGAAATAATACTGTTTTTTATGACAAAAAGGACAAATGCAATCCCTGAAATAAGCGTTAATTTTAGAAAGTCTTGTTTGAATAATTTTTTATTCTTTAGGTATAAAATAACAGGGAATAGGATCAAAAAGACAGCAGTTACTTTAATGAAAACAGCAAAGACGCCTAGAACAAATAATAGGCTGATATGGGACTTTTTGCCAGCGGTATAATGCGTTAAGAACTCTCCAAAAATGAGTAACGATAATAGATAAATAGGCAAGTCTGGTGATGGCGAACTTATAAACTGAAATAAGAATACATTAAAAATTGGAAATAAGCCTATGAGTAGGAAGTGTTTTTCTTTGTTTTTAAAAAATTGCCCAAGGTGGTCTAATGCATACACATTACCAAGCACCAAGTAAAACCCATTGATATCATTAAAAAAGGGTAGTACGGCATCCAAATTAAGCGCACTTTGTAAAATATGCCAGCCCGAATTTTGTGCTAAAAAGAAATGAAAATTAGCGAGCCCTTTTACAAACCCGAACGTGTCAAGCCATTTGATGGTTTGTATATAATAAGACTCATTATCAATAATATAAGGGGCACTGGCACATTGTGCAGCGGCAAATAGCGTAATGACGATCAATAGAATGGCGAGATAGGAGGGGAGTGTTTTTAGTTTCGCTTTAAGCGAAAGGAGAAATACGTGGTACGTCTTTCGTCTCCAGATACCTAATCCTATAGTGGTAAAAACCAGAAAACTTTCAAAAGTACCTTCCAGTCCGCTGAAAATAGCCCAAATACTAGCGAGTATAGAAATCGCAAAACCTCCTAAAAAAAAGGGAATAACAGGATGTGACTTCCCTAGCTTACAACTGTGTTGAAACACAACTCCTACCACACTTGTTATAAAAAACAGATAGCACCAGTATGTAAGAACTGCCAGCATATTATGTAGTTACAAAAGATCCATCTACCATGGTGAGTTTGCGATCTGCCATGTTTGCAAGTTCTTCGTTATGAGTTACAATGACGAGTGTTTGTCCGAACTCATCACGGAGTTTAAAAAATAATTCATGTAAATTTTCAGCACTTTCAGTGTCAAGATTTCCGGAGGGCTCATCAGCAAGAATGAGAGAAGGTTTATTCATCAAAGCTCTTGCCACGGCAACCCGTTGTTGCTCTCCTCCAGAGAGTTCGTTGGGTTTATGGTCATACCGATGTGATAACCCTAAAAAGTCTAAGAGTTCTTTGGCTCTCGTTTCAGCTTCGGCTTTTGATTTTTTGGCAATATAGGCAGGAATGCATACATTTTCTAAGGCTGTAAACTCGGGTAGTAATTGGTGAAATTGAAAGATAAATCCAATGTGCTTATTTCTAAACTGACTGAGCTCTTTTGGCGAAAGCCTATGTAAAGATTCCTTATTTATTTCTAAAAAAGTTTGATCATTAACATCAGGTGTATCAAGGGTGCCTACTATTTGAAGTAGGGTTGTTTTACCAGCTCCACTTGGGCCTACAATAGAAACAACTTCTCCTTTTTGTATGTCTAGAGATACGTCTTTAAGTACGGTAAGATCACCGTATGACTTTGAAATATGTTTTGCTGTTACCATTTCATCTGTTTACGAAGTGAAAGTACTACATTCTAGCCTATCAAGCAACGGTAACGCTATAAGAGTTATGAGTGCTTTTTAAAGACTGATTTGATATTGTTATAATCTATAAAATAGGTAACACGTAGAGATAGGGTGTGCTGTAAAGGTTGGTCAAAGAGAGTGCTAAGGCTTTCTGTATAGTTTAATTGTGATTGGTCATCACTATTAAAAATCTGATTTCTATAGAGAAGTGTTGCTTCGCTTCCTGGCGCAAATCGCCATCTAAAACTCAAATCCATATTCCAAATATTAAAATTGGTATTCGGATCTCTTTGTACAGTGGTATCGTAGGTGTCTATCTGAGTTCGGGTGCCATCATCATTAAGTATAAAGTAGACATTGCTACTGTGATCTGCGACACTCCAGAAGTTACGTAGGCGCAAATCGATGGCTTTAAATGGGTCAAAATTATAACTAGCCCTGATAGAATTCTCAAAAGAAGTAACGTCCCTAAGGCCTAAAAATACATCGGTATCTGTATTATCAACCCATCCAAAATTCTTTCTACGAGTACTATAATCAGAAGAAATAACTAAGAGAAATTTATCTGAAAAACGATACCTAGGGGAAAAGTTAAGACTATAATTTATTTGATCTTGATTGCCATACCATTGGCGTACATTGCCACGTAAATCAAAAGCAAACTTCTTCCTAAAATCTGTAGATATAAAGCCACGCAGACTCGCATTAGGTTCAAAAATCACAAAACGCCCTTCTACTCTTGGCTCAAAATAATCATTATTTCTAGAGTTATAATCTGCATCGAGTCCAAAAGCAAAACGTTCTTGTGTAGCAAAAAAGGAATTGATGTTAATGCTATTTCGAGTTTGTACACTAGGTCTGTATAATCTTCTGTGCCTAGCAGTTACACTGATACGGTACCTGTTAAATCTCCCTCTAGGTTGTATTAATTCATAAGAACCACCCGCAGTGAAGTTATTAAAGTTATTTCTAAAATTTAGTCCTAAGTCATTAATGTCTAATGTGGTGTTAGCAAAATCATGCCCAACGCGATAACGCCAAGCACCGCTAATTTTGAAAAAGTCAAATTCTGATTGAAACCCAGTTTTAATTCCTTCTGAGGTGCGTACATTGCTTATGATGGCTCGGCCAGAGCTTCTAAAGTTGTTTCCTTTGTCTGCGATGTCAAATATCCCTCCTGTGACATTGGCATCTCTAAAACGGCTTCCGCTTCGTATGACACTTGTGTTGATAAGCGAGACCGATGAGTTTTGATTGAACTGTTGGTCTAATACAAAAACATTGTAGTTGGTCAACGGCTCTATGCGTTCTTCTCTGGAAATACCTGTAATGGTATCGCGAATGGTGGCAAAGGTATTTTCACCTATAGAATTAAGGATACCAACGCCTAGTCCTTTTCGGGTGCGTCCTGATATTTTTAAAGAGTTAAGAAGCTTTACATTATCAGGTTGATCAATAACCTCCTCATTTTCTGCTAGATTTTCTACACTCCCTGACGGGTTCCCTCCGATACGTCTAGAAAAGAAAACACGTCCTTTTTGAAAAAGGTCAATGCCTTCTGTAAAAAAAGGTCTATTCTCACTAAACGTTTGCTCAAAAGGACCTAAGTTAAGCACCACATTATCAAAAGCAACTTGACCAAAATCGGGAATTAATTGTGCGTCTAGGGTAAAACTATCACTGAGTCCGTATTTAATATCTAATCCACCAGCAAAGTTGGTTTCGCTTTCTCCATCAAATGTGACTGTTTGCGCTTGCGCGAAAGGAAAAAAAGTAAGACGCACTGGAGGGTCAATATCTTGGATGCCTTTTACGAGTCCATTGTATTGTGTATCCCTTCCAATTCCTCGTTCTATACGACTCCAAGTATGTGTTTCATTTTTCCGAAGGAGTCTACGATAAAAATTAACACTCCAGTTTTGAACATCTACTTCTGGAAAACGTAGCGCGTTATAAGGAATACGGTATTCTGCGTACCATCCTTTCTCATCACGAGATACCCTACATTGAAAAACAACATTAAAACCAAAGTCTCGATCATTTTGTGTCACACGTTGATCTCCAATAGTACCCGCACTGGTGACAAAAAACCGTGTTTCATTAATACCATCATCGTAGGTATTGAGTGCCACCATAAAGTGATCTGCTTGTACAAAAACTTCATCTCGTTGAGAAAACTGACTCGCAATAGAGTCTGGTGAGGGGTCATACAAATAAGCAGCGACATAGACTGCTTTATCATCATATGCCATCTTTATTTCCGTTCTAAATGCCTCTTCTATAGTGCCTTCATTACCGGGTTCAAACATCTGGAAGTCACTATAGGTGGTGAGTTCACCCCAAATAGCATCATCTAATACGCCATCTATTTTTGGAGGGGTATTGATTCTAGTCGCAGTAAGTTCTTTTTTTTGTGCTAGTGTAGATTGCTGCAAAAAAACAGCAATGACAAATGAAAAAACCGATAACCTCCTAAACATACAAGAATTTTGTGTTGAAAATGCAAATCTAAAGGTGTCTATAAGATCTTTGTACTAATTAAAAGTTAAAAAGAAAAGGGGTCTCGTTAACAAATAAAGTATCTTTGTAATAATGTTTTGTTAGATTATTTCTTAATTTAGTTAAACAAAAAAAATTAATGCAGAATAAAGAAAGATATGCCTTATAGAAAATTTGAAGAATACAACATAGAGGTTACTGATAATATTAAAAAAAACTTTGAGTCGATCATAGATGATTTGGGCGAAGACACCTCAAGAGAAGGAATTGTTAAAACACCTGAGAGAGCAGCAAAAGCGATGCAATTTCTTACCTCTGGATACGATATGGATGCCGCCAAAATTTTGAAAGGCGCTATGTTTAAGGAAGACTATGACGATATGGTGATTGTAAAAGACATCGAATTATACTCACTTTGTGAACATCATATGCTTCCATTTTTTGGAAAAGCCCATATAGCGTATATCCCTAATGGACATATTGTTGGATTAAGTAAACTCCCTCGTATTGTAGATGTGTTTGCAAGACGCTTACAAGTTCAAGAACGTCTAACGCATGATATCTTAGAATGTATTAACGATACATTAAAACCTAAAGGAGTCGCTGTTGTTATAGAAGCATCACACATGTGTATGATGATGCGTGGCGTACAAAAACAAAACTCCACCACCACCACATCTGGTTTTAGAGGACAGTTTGAAAAAATCGAAACCCGCTCAGAATTCCTTAAACTTATAAGCTCAAATCTATCCTAATTTGAACCCTATTTATTCATAATAATGCTTGGCATACCAATTGCTAAGACAAAAGTGTTATATTTAATACAATTATGAATAAATACAAACTATTAATCATTGGTCTTATATTAGATGGACTAGGTATTGTCACCTCTAGCTGGATCGTACCTCTTTTTGGAGACTTTGCAGATGTTATTTGGGCACCTCTTTCTGCTTGGGTTATGACAAAAATGTACAAAGGAAATGCGGGTAAAATTGCTGGAGCAGCGACTTTTATAGAAGAATTGCTTCCAGGGATAGATATAATTCCTTCCTTTACATTAATGTGGTTATACACGCATGTCATCGTAAAGAATAAAAAAGAAGTAAAAAAGGAAGAAGAAAGTGATATTATAGATATTACTTAAACATATCCATGCCAGGTATATTAGGCATTCCTTCTTTAGCAACGGCAGCCATTTCTGTATCGTGAATATTTTGAGCCTTTTCTAATGCTTTATTAATGGTTAAAATAAGGTAGTCTTCCAGTTGCTCTTTGTCTTCTAAAAGATCTTGAGAAACTTGAATTTCTTTCATACGCCCATTTGCAGTAGCAGTTACTTTAAGAAGACCATCACTAGATTGCTCATCGACAAGAATTGTTTTAAGACGTTCTTTTGTAGCTTCTGCCTTTGCTTTTGCCTCTTTTAGTTTGCCCATGAGGCTCATCATATCTCCAAACATATTTTATAATTTTAAAATGATTGCTGCAAATTTATTAAATTGACCGTTCCAAAGCTATGAATAAAGTATGAAAAAAATAGTTCCCCTATTGGTACTTACCCTTATTTTTGTAAGCGGTTGTAATCAAAAAAACAAAAGAAATTTGGCAAAAGATATCCTTCCCCCAAAAGCAGAAAAAAAATCAGTAAATCTAGAAAAGCACGGGGACATTCGAGTAGATAACTATTTCTGGATGAATGAAAGAGATCATCCTGAAGTCATCGACTACCTAGAACGAGAGAATGATTATTACCATAAGCTTACGGAGCATACCAAAGATTTTCAGACAACGCTTTTTGAAGAGATGAAAGGGCGTATCAAAGAAGATGATGCCTCTGTTCCCTACAAAAGAAATGGCTACTGGTATTATGGTCGCTATGAGCTAAACAAAGGGTATCCTATATATTGTAGAAAAAAGGACTCATTGGATAGTGAAGAGATTATCCTTTTTGATAATAATGTAATGGCAGAAGGGCATGCGTATTTTAATCAAGCAGGGTATTCCATATCTGAAGACAATACCATGGCAGCTTTTGGAATTGACTTGGTGAGTAGACGTAAGTACACCATACAATTCAAAAACCTTGTCACTGGAGAACTTCTTGATGAAAAAATAGAGAATACAACGGGAAGTGCTGTTTGGGCAAATGATAACAAAACCGTGTATTACACAAGAAAAGATGAGGAGACCTTACGCTCTAACCAAATTTTCAAACACATACTAGGAACCTCTCCCGAGGATGATCAGCTAGTTTTTCAAGAAGATGATGAGACCTTCAATACGTTTGTTTACAAAACAAAATCTAGAAAATTTATCATCATCGGTTCTAGCAGTACCCTTACGTCTGAATATCAATTCACATCCGCAGACGATAGTACAGGAGATTTCAAAATGCTACAGAAAAGAGAACGAGGCTTAGAATACGGCATAGCACACTATGGTGAAGAATTTTTTATTCTGACTAATATGGACAATGCGACCAATTTTAAGTTAATGAAGACCTCAGAAACTGCTACCGAAAAAGAAAATTGGACAGAAGTCATTCCTCATAGAGAGGATGTATTACTGGAAGATATTGATATTTTTAAAGATTTCTTGGTGGTAAGTGAGCGAACTAACGGACTTAATAAAATACGTATTACCCGATGGGACAACACTGCAGATTATTACTTGCCTTTTGACAATGAGACCTACACAGCTTACACAGGTACAAACGTAGATTTTGATACAGAGATACTTCGATATGGCTATAATGCATTAAATACGCCTAGCTCTGTCATCGATTTTAATATGGTTACAAAAGAGAAAGAAGTTAAGAAAGAGCAAGAAGTATTAGGGGGAACCTTCACTAAAGAAAACTATATCATGGAGCGCATCTGGGCCACCGCCCGAGACGGTGTTAAAGTTCCTGTGTCTATAGTATATCACAAAGACACAAAGAAAAACGGGAAAGCACCGCTTTTACAATACGCCTATGGGAGTTACGGAAATACGATAGACCCTTCATTTTCTTCTATACGATTAACACTACTAGATCGCGGTTTTATATATGCTATTGCACATGTGCGAGGCGGTGAGTATTTAGGGAGACAGTGGTATGAAGATGGAAAATTACTTAAAAAGAAAAACACGTTTACAGACTTTATAGATGTTTCAAAACATTTGATAGCCAATGACTATACTTCAGAAGATCATTTGTACGCTTCCGGAGGATCGGCAGGAGGTCTTTTAATGGGAGGTGTGATAAATATGGCACCAGAACTATATCATGGAGTGATTGCTTCGGTTCCTTTTGTAGATGTGGTAACCACCATGTTGGATGATTCTATTCCGTTAACTACTGGTGAGTACGATGAATGGGGAAATCCAAATGTAAAAGAATATTATGACTATATGAAAAGTTATAGTCCGTATGATAACGCTTTCGCGAAAGCGTACCCAAACCTATTTGTAACTACTGGATATCACGATAGCCAAGTACAATACTGGGAACCTGCAAAATGGGTGGCAAAGCTAAGAGAACACCATACAGGTGAGAATCAAATACTCTTTTATTGTGATATGGAATCAGGTCACGGCGGTGCTTCTGGAAGATTTGAATCACTCAAAGAAGTAGCGAAAGATTATGCTTTCCTATTAGATTTGGAAAATATCGATAAATAATAAAAAAAATATAGTACTTTTGTACCCGATTTGAGTATTGATTTTAACCAGAAATAAACTCAACATCTAACTTAATTTTTATGGCTGATCAACTTCACGTTTACGATAATGTATTACAACTTATAGGGAATACACCACTTATCAAGCTGAATAGAATTACAAAAGATTTTGATGGAGACTTTTATGCTAAAGTAGAAGCCTTTAATCCAGGACATTCTTCAAAAGACCGTATTGCACTTCATATTATAGAAGAAGCAGAGCGTAGTGGAGTTTTAAAACCTGGAGATACTATCATAGAGACAACTTCTGGAAACACGGGGTTTAGTATTGCTATGGTAAGTATCATAAAAGGATACGAGTGTATTCTAGCTGTAAGTTCAAAATCATCACAAGATAAGATAGATGCTCTTAAAGCAATGGGAGCAAAGGTGTATGTATGCCCTGCTAATGTAAGTGCAGATGATCCTCGTTCTTATTACAGTGTAGCAAAGCGTTTACATGAAGAGACCAAAGGATCTGTTTATATCAATCAGTATTTTAATGAATCTAATATAGATGCACATTTTAATACTACTGGACCCGAAATTTGGAATCAAACCGAAGGTGAAATAACACATCTTATCGCATGTAGCGGTACAGGAGGTACCATTTCAGGAACGGCTCGTTTCTTAAAATCCAAAAATCCAAACATACAGATCATAGGCGTAGATGCGTACGGGTCTGTCATTCAAAAATATCATGAGACACGTGAGTTTGATGCTAGTGAAATTTACCCATACCGAATAGAAGGTTTAGGTAAAAACTTAATACCAACCGCTACAGACTTTGATGTGATAGATGCGTTTGTAAAAGTATCTGACGAAAATAGTGCGCATACTGCTAGAGAGATCGCACAAACCGAAGGATTGTTTGTTGGCTATACAAGTGGTGCGGCTATTCAAGGGTTAAAGCAATTAGCTGCCGAGGGAATATTTGACAAGGATAGTAAAGTCGTTGTTATTTTTCCAGATCACGGAAGCCGATACATGAGTAAAGTATTTAGCGATAAATGGATGCGTGATCAAGGCTTTTTTGATAGCAAAAACATGGAAGAAGTTCAAACAATAGAATATATCAAGTAACTCAATACTAATGAGTTTATAACATAAAAAAACTCTTACCAAGTGGTAAGAGTTTTTTTATGTTTGAAGGTATATTGATTGTAATTTTGAATTAGGTCAGCATATATAATTTATGTAATTTTGCATTTCGTTTGAAAATTTGAATATGAAGGACTTATTTGATAAAATATACAAGGATAAAGGACCATTAGGAAAATGGGCATCAGTAGCAGAAGGCTACTTTGTTTTCCCTAAACTAGAAGGACCTATTTCTAACCGTATGGGATTTCAAGGAAAGGAAGTAATTACTTGGAGTGTCAACGATTACTTAGGACTTGCTAATCGTCCAGAAGTACGTGAGGTTGATGCGCAGGCTGCTGCAGATTATGGAAGTGCCTACCCAATGGGAGCGCGAATGATGAGTGGTCACACAGAGCTTCACGAGCAATTACAAAATGAACTTGCTGCTTTCGTAAACAAAGATGCAGCATACCTTTTAAATTTTGGATACCAAGGCATACTTTCTACAATTGATGCATTAGTGTCAAAAGATGATATTATTGTTTATGATGTAGATACCCATGCGTGTATTATCGATGGAGTTCGTTTGCATATGGGAAAACGATTTACCTATAAGCATAACGATATGGAAAGTATCGAAAAAAACCTTGAACGTGCAACAAAAATGGCAGAGCAAACAGGAGGAGGAATCCTTGTAATCTCTGAAGGTGTTTTTGGAATGCGTGGAGAACAGGGTAGACTTAAAGAGATTGTGGCACTTAAGAAAAAATACAACTTCCGTTTATTAGTAGATGATGCTCACGGATTTGGAACATTAGGAGCTACAGGTGCTGGAGCTGGAGAAGAGCAAGGCGTACAAGACGATATAGACGTGTATTTTGCTACGTTTGCAAAATCAATGGCGAGTACAGGTGCTTTTATTGCAGGAGACCAAGAAATTATAGACTACTTAAAATATAACCTAAGATCTCAAATGTTTGCAAAGTCATTGCAAATGCAACTTGTTGTTGGGGCTCTTAAAAGACTTGACATGTTACGTACCATGCCAGAACTTCGTGAGAAGCTATGGGAAAACGTAAACGCATTACAAGGAGGTTTAAAAGAAAGAGGATTCGATATAGGGACTACGCAAAGTTGTGTAACTCCCGTATATCTTAAGGGAAGTATCCCAGAAGCCATGGCGCTTGTGAAGGATTTACGAGAGAATCACAGAGTATTCTGTTCTATCGTAGTATATCCTGTTATTCCTAAAGGATTGATTCTTTTACGTATGATTCCTACTGCATCGCATACATTAGTAGATGTAGAAGAAACCCTAGTGGCATTTGAAGCGATTAGAACACGTTTGGAAAACGGAACCTACAAAAGACTATCTGCAGGAGTAGAAGCGGCACTAGGCGCTTAAAAAGACTTTTGCAATAACATATTAACAGCCGATTCTGAGTATCCTCAGGATCGGTTTTTTTGTTAGTGAAACGTTATTTAAAACCTTGCACAGCAACCCTTTTAAAACAGCTAGTTGAGCTAATCTCGCTTTTGTAGCGGAGTCTAAGGTTTAATACCTCGAAGCCTGCTTTGGAAACGGAAGAGAATACGTTGTTGAATGCCTCAGGAATCGACCCAAGAATGATTTACTTTAAAAAGCGTCAACTTTTCAATTAATTATATACGAAATCTAACTTTTCTGGGTGTTTATGTTGCTTTAGGAGGTAATTGTTTTACGTAGTAATGCGTAAAAGAGTTTATAAGTGGACTTTATCTCAAAAACAAAACCCTCCATTTCTGAAGGGTTTTCGCACTAATAACTAAGATTTATAGGTCTATCGCAATCGATCTACAGATTTTACGAGATCTTCATCGCGCTTAATAGCTTTATTTGCTAAAGCCAGTAAAACGATAGAAATAAGCGGGATGACCATCCCAATACCCTTCTCAAGAACCGCCGTTCCTCCGGATAAGATTTGTGATCGGTATACCAATACACCTAATAAAACAAAGTTTAATATGATTGTGAGTCGTCCTAAAACAAACTGATTCTGTCTTTTTTTATAAAGAAATATAGTAATAAGAGATAACACACCACTTAGGGCAAAAAGACCTAAAACAATAGGATCGTCTTTAGCCCATGCAGCCGTTCCATCAGAAGTAGCATAGAGGCTAAAAATAAATGGCAATGCTAAAGAAGCAATGCTAGCTAGTGCTAAATATATCGATTGTATGCGTTGTATCACGGTGTATAAATAATTTCAGATGCAAAAATAAGTTTCTTTTGTGAGTTATTTGGAAAAGTTTAAAAATAAAATTGTATCATTGTAATGTAATAAGGTAGTAAGCTCTCCGCTTATTATATTCTTGCTAGTTTAATTTATCGATTTCTTCTTTCGATATATTTTCAAAAAAAATCACCCAATTATTAATTCACTCTAGTTGCTAGATGTTTGACATTTCAGAATTAAAATCAAAAAAACTTCCTGAATTACAGGAAATCGCAAAAGGTATTAAGGTACCTAAATATAGAACGCTAAAAAAATTAGACTTAGTCTACAAAATTTTAGATGTGCAAGCCGCAGAGCCTGAAAAGGTTGCGAGTACGGTTACAAAACCTTCTAAGCCTGAGCCTCCTAAAAAAGAGACTCAAGATACGAAGCCTAAAGCACCCGAAAAGCCAGAAGCTCAAAAGAGACCTGCGCGCGAAAAGACACAAAGGCCTAGAGGCCAAAACCCGAAAAATAAGCGGCAAGAGGAGGCAAAACCAACGGCAAATACACCCGTTGCTGCTTCTAAGGAAACGAAAACACCTTCGAAAGAAAACACAAATACGCCTTCCAAAGAAAATACAAAAAAGCCTGCGACAGCTCATACAAACGATAAAGCCAAAGCCAAAGAGAAAAGCTCAGATACAAATTCTAACGAACAAAAATCTAGAGATTCTCAACGCGATAACCGTTCTAATAATAAGCGCCCACATCGTGACTCTAACAGTAATCGTGATGGCAATAATAATCGCGATACGAACAATAACCGCAATCAGAATAATCGCAATCAGAATAATAACCGAAATAATTCTAACACAGGAAATGGTAATAAAGATAGCCGTAATCGCTATCGCGAACCAGATTTTGAGTTTGAAGGAATTATTGAAAGTGAAGGAGTGCTTGATATCATGCAAGACGGTTACGGTTTTTTAAGATCATCAGATTATAATTACCTAGCCTCTCCAGATGATATTTACGTATCACAATCTCAAATCCGTTTATTTGGATTAAAGACAGGAGATACCGTACTTGGCGTGATTAGACCTCCCAAAGAAGGAGAGAAGTATTTTCCATTGATCAAAGTATCAAGAATCAATGGACTAAGTCCTAATATTGTAAGAGATAGAGTCTCTTTTGAGCATTTAACTCCTTTATTTCCAACAGAAAAATTTAATATAGCAGAACGACAGTCTAGTATCTCAACAAGAGTAATGGATATGTTTGCCCCTATAGGAAAAGGACAGCGTGGGATGATTGTGTCACAACCAAAAACAGGTAAAACCATGTTGCTTAAAGATGTGGCAAATGCTATTGCAGCAAACCATCCTGAGGTGTATCAAATGATTCTTCTCATAGATGAACGCCCTGAAGAGGTGACAGATATGCAACGTAATGTAAAAGGAGAGGTAGTCGCTTCTACCTTTGATAAAGAAGCTCATGAGCACGTAAAAGTGGCAAATATTGTATTGGAAAAAGCAAAGCGCCTTGTAGAATGTGGTCATGATGTTGTCATTTTATTAGACTCTATTACACGTCTGGCACGTGCCTATAATACGGTACAACCAGCTTCTGGAAAGATTCTTTCTGGAGGAGTTGATGCTAATGCATTACACAAACCAAAACGTTTCTTTGGAGCGGCTCGTAATATAGAAAATGGTGGATCATTAACCATTATTGCAACAGCACTGACCGAAACAGGTTCTAAAATGGATGAAGTGATCTTTGAAGAATTCAAAGGAACAGGTAATATGGAATTACAATTAGATCGTAATATATCTAACAGACGTATTTTCCCAGCCATTGACCTTACTTCCTCAAGTACACGTCGTGATGATTTACTCCATTCTAAAGATACAAGTCAGCGTTTATGGGTGCTTCGTAAGTACTTGGCAGACATGAATCCTGTAGAAGCCATGCAATTCATGAGTGACCGTATTAAAAGTACACGTAACAATGAAGAATTCTTGATTTCAATGAATCAATAGTTTTTAAGATATATACTATAAAATCCTCTCAGCAATGAGGGGATTTTTTTGTTTTACGCTTTCGCGAAAGCGTACTCAATCTGAAAATTCGTAGCTTTATGAATAACTAAACATCGTATGATTATGAAATATGCATCCTTCCTTTTATTAATTTTTATGACAAGTATTACGCTTGCTCAAACTTCATTAATTGATAATTCTAGATATATAGAAGTCTCTGGAAGTGCTGAAATGGAAATCACACCCAATAAAATAATAATAGCGGCTTATCTATCTGAACGTATGGAAGGTAAGAAGAAGGTTAATTTATCATTGATAGAAGAACAATTTAATGAGATTGTACAAAGGTTAGGAATCTCAAAAGAGAAAATATCCCTTGATAATGCTACTGGTCAATATACTCGGGTAAGAAGGAGGCAGTCAGATGTCTTAGCTTCTAAAACATTATTTATAGAGTTTAATGATGTAGTGCTTGCAAATAGTTTTCTAGATGCTCTAAAAGATGTAGATATTGCTAATGATATCCGAAAAAAGACACATACGGATTTAGCTAGGTTTAGAAAAGAAACAAAGATAGAGGCTATAAAAGCTGCAAGAGCTAAAGCGTTGTATCTTGCAGATGCTGCTGGTGGGAAAATTGGAAAAATTCTAAGAATAGTTGAACCTAATGAAAATGGTCTCTCATCTGTTATGCCTGTAAGTCAATCTTATATGGCTAGCAATTCATTTAATTTTTCAGCAATTTCAGAAGAAGCAACTACTGAAAAATTTAGTCCTATAAAAATGCGTTACGAAATGGAAGTAATTTATGAAATTGTAGATTAATCTTCTCCTAGTAAATCTGGCCTACGTTCTTTAGTACGTTGATACGCTTGCTCTTCTCGCCAAGCTTCTATTTTTGGGAAGTTGCCACTAGTGAGAAGTTCAGGGACTTTCCAACCTTTGTATTCAGCTGGGCGGGTGTAAATAGGGGGAGCGAGTAATCCGTCCTGAAAACTATCAGTAAGTGCAGAGGTTTCATTTCCTAAAACACCAGGAATCAATCTGATCACAGCATCACAAAAAATTAAAGCGCCAAGTTCGCCACCGCTTAACACGTAATCACCAATAGAAATTTCTTTGGTGATAAAGTGATCACGCACACGTTGATCTACGCCTTTATAATGACCACAAAGTAGTATAATATTCTCTTTTAATGACATGGTATTTGCCATCCCTTGGTTAAGAGTTTCTCCATCTGGAGTCATGTATATGACTTCGTCATAGGTGCGCTCTGATTTGAGTTTTGTTATGCACTTATCTATTGGTTCGATCATCATAACCATGCCCGCGCCTCCGCCAAACTGATAATCGTCTATTTGTTTGTAATTGTCTGTTACATAATCTCTAAGATTATGAAAGTGAACTTCTACGAGGCCTTTCGCAATAGAGCGTTGCATGATAGAGGCCTCAAAAGGACTCTTTAATAAATCAGGGACAACCGTAATGATATCTATGCGCATGGAGAGTTACTTATTTTGTAGCCCAAAAGTAATGTAAATCTGGGTCTTTTTTAAATCCTAATCGTTCATATAAATGTTGCGCAGGATTTGTTGTTTCGGTTTGTATGACAATTCCTTTCTGGTGCTCTTGACGACATAGTTCTTTGACAGTAGCAATGAGAGATTGTCCAATACCTTGACTTCTATAATCAGGAGCTATAAATAGATCATTAAGAATGTACATTGGTTCCATGCTTACAGAAGAAAAAATAGGGTAAAGCTGTGTAAAACCTATGGCTATATCTGAGTCCGCTACTTCGACTGCGCTCAGCACAGGTTTCGCGAAAGCGATATAAATAATACTGTCTTTTTTAGTAAGTCGCTCGCTTAGAAAAGAGCGTGCTCCTTCTAAGTCAGTGGCTTTTCTATAAAAAACACGATACCCGTCAAAAAGAGGGATAAGTCGTTCTACATCTTGAATAGTGGCTTGGCGTATATGCATAAAAAAAATCTGTACTCGAAAATACAGATTTTAATCTATTATTTGATACTATCTAACTTTTAGATTGTTTAAGAAGTTTATTGCGTTCATCCTGCAATTGTCTTCCTAATTTTTGTTCTTTTTCTAGTGCTTTTCTCTTATAATCATCAAAATCAAGCTCTAGTTCTTCAAGTTTTCTTTTTGCTTGATACGTGAGTGTATTACTGCTCTTGAATTTGAAAATAAATAAGAGGAGGCCTAAAAATAATACACCGACAATACTCCACATCATGGTTTGGTAACTGCCTTTACTCATTTGAATTCCAAAAAAGTTGATACTGTCTTTCTCTAGATTTGTGTCTTCTAAGCTTTTTTGGGTATTGGTTAGATTTGTGTTTAAACTAGAAATCTCTGCATTTTGATCTTGAATCCGTTTGTTGAGGGTTGTGATCTCAGTTTTTAGTGTAGATACACTATCAGTCAATTGTTTGCGGTAGCGATCTAATTTTGTGCGATCAATCACTTTGTAACGTTTAGCGCCATCTTTATAATTGCCGCTAGACTCTAATACTTGGTCATATTGTTCGATGACGGTTTTGGGAGCGGTGTCTTGATCTTTTGTTTCTTGGGCTTGTACATTTAAGAGCACACCTAAACATAAAGTTAGTAGGGAGAGTGTTGCTTTAGTCATGGGTTTTAGGGTGTTGTTTAGTCAATTGCAAATAGTTTTTGGGACTAGTTCTTGCGTTTGTTCGTGACAAAAATACTAGAAATAATCAACTTAAGTACGTTTAGAACTAAGACTTGGTTCTTTATTGGTAAAATAAAAGCTCACTTTTTGAAAAGTGAGCTTTTTGGTATGTTATTTTTTATGTCTTTCTACTATGAAATCGTGCCGATTAATAATACGTAAAACGTCTTACTTTAGAAATGTATTTAGCAAGTCGTATTACTTGATGGCTATATCCGTACTCGTTGTCATACCATACATAAAGAATAATGTTTTTTCCACCTTCTCTAACAATCGTGGCATTACTATCATATATACTAGGCGCTGATGATCCTACGATATCGCTAGAGACAAGTTCATTGTCAATAGAATATTTTATTTGCTCAACAAGCGCTCCTTCTAGTGCGTATTTTTTTAAGGTCGTATTAAGCGCGTCTAAATTTGTCTTTTTGTCAAGTTCTAAGTTTAATATCGCTAGTGATCCATTTGGTACAGGCACACGGATAGCATTGGAGGTTAATTTTCCTTCAAATTTTGGTAATGCTTTACTTACCGCTTTTCCGGCTCCTGTTTCTGTAATGACCATATTCAGCGCAGCTGCTCTTCCTCTTCGATATTTGCTATGCATATTATCGACAAGGTTTTGGTCATTGGTATAGGCGTGTATGGTCTCTAGATGTCCGTATTTAACGCCAAAAGAATCATCTATAGCCTTGAGGACAGGTGTGATTGCATTGGTAGTACATGACGCAGCAGAGAAAATAGATACTTCATTAGGATTGTGTTCTAAGTGATTTACACCGTGCACAATATTTGGGATTCCTTTCCCTGGTGCAGTCAATAATACTTTAGCGACTCCTTTTCCAGCGAGGTGTCTGCTTAAGGCTTCATGATCTCTAAAAGCACCTGTATTGTCAATGACCAAGGCATCGTTTATTCCGTATGCGGTGTAATCAATTTCCTCAGGAGCATTGGCGCTAATTATATGCACCGTAGTACCATTAATGATTAATGCTTTTTTTGCTAGGTCAATAGCTACTGTCCCCGGAAAATCTCCGTGTACAGAATCACTCTTTAATAAAGAAGCTCTTTTTTCTAGTACAGTCTCATCTACAGTGCCTCTTGTTACGATCGCTCTTAATCGCATTTGTGCTCCTTTCCCAGTACGGGTCATAAGCTCTCTGGCAAGCAAACGACCTATACGTCCAAAACCATAAAGCACTACATCTTTTGGGGTGATGTTTTCACTTGTTTTTGCAGGTTTTAGTTTTTTAGCTACAAATGAGGTCGCACTTATGTGGTCTTCCTCAAGATGATATTCATAGGTAAGTTTTCCGATATCAAGCTTAGCAGGCGGCAATTCTAATGTTTTAATCGCTTCGGCGATCTCAACACTATCAAAAATAGAAATTGGTTTTTCTACAAATGCACCGGCATACTCGTGTAAATCTAAAATCTCACTTACATTTCTGTCTATAAGTTGATTTCTAAAAAGCACAAGCTCTATGGATTTGTCATACCATAAATCACTTGCAATTTTAATAAAGGCTACTGCCGCTCTACGACGGTCTGCTTGAAATGAAAGCTCTGTTTCGTAAGTATCTAAATGACTCATACTACTTTTTATGTTATTGGATGTTGTTTTTTGATAGGACACCCTTTTAAATTTTCGGCAAAAGTATAGATTTCAAACGTTTTCGTAACAGAAAAAAACAAAAAAAAGCTCTTTTAAAATAAAAGAGCTTTAAAATGAATGTATTCGGGTGAATACTATGTTTTTTAGAATTTAATTTTCAAAAATAAGACGGCTGCGTTCTCCATTACGATCTACATAAACAATACTAACAGGTTCGTTGGGATTTTTTTCATTAAAAATACGTTTTACATCGTCTATATCTGTAACCTTCTGATCATCTATTTCTGATATGACACGTCCTTCTAAATCGTAGCGTCTCATTGCAGGGTTAAGCGTGTTGTTAATAATGACTCCGTTTTTTGCTTTTGCTTTAGAGAGTTCTTTGGGAGAAGCATTTTTCACTTGAATCCCAAGTCTATTAATATCATACGTTACAGATTTCACAAGAGTGACAGGTAGTGTGAGTTCTTTGCCATTACGTAATAAGTAGACTTGAACGACATCATCTGGACGTTTTGAACTAATATATCCAGATAAATCTGAGAATTTATTAATTTCTATGTCATCAATGCGTTTGATGATATCGCCACTTTTTATTCCTGCTTTTTCAGCGCCACTTTCATAATCAACAACACCTACATAAAATCCTTCGGTTGTTGTGATTTTAAATTCTTCAATAGCTTCTGGGCGTAATGAGTTGATAGAATTTCCTCTCACCCCTAAAATTCCTTTTTGTACCGAACCATACTGCATGATATCTTCAACGATTTTACGTGCATTATTAGAAGGTACGGCAAAGGCATAGCCTACATACGACCCTGTTTGTGAAGTGATGGCGGTGTTGATGCCTATGAGTTCTCCATACGTATTTACAAGTGCACCACCGCTATTTCCTGGGTTGATTGCTGCATCCGTTTGAATAAAGGATTGAGGGTTAGAATCCTGCTCATTAATATCTCTTGCTTTTGCCGAAATAATACCAGCAGTCACAGTAGAAGTAAGGTTAAACGGGTTTCCAACAGCAAGGACCCATTCTCCCACTTTTGCGGCATCACTATCTCCAAATGGGATATACGGTAGTTGATCATCTCCTGCATCTATTTTTATAAGCGCGATGTCTGCTTTTTTATCGGTTCCTATGAGTTTTGCTTTGAATTTACGGTTGTCATTTAAGGCCACTTCTATTTCGGTAGCGCCTTCTATCACATGATTGTTGGTGATAATAAAACCGTCTCCTGAAATGATGACTCCACTTCCTGCGCCTACAACACCACCTCTTTGTCCGCCGCCGCGTAAAAATTCCATCATATTGCGTGGTTGTCTATACTCTTGTTTATTACTTACGTGCACAACACCATGTACGGTACGCTCGGCAGCTTCGGTAAAATCAATACCAGCATTTGCCGCTCCAGAGTAAGTGGTTGGGGTGTACGTTGGAATACTAGAAATTGGTTTTTGTGAGGCCACCGGAGGTGTTTGGGGTTCTTCAATAAATAACTTGTAAGCGCCTAGGGTTATAACACCTGCTAGGACAGCAACAGAAAGTAAACTTGCTATTTTTTTCATGATCATTTTCATTTAGGTGATTATATAATGTTAAAATTAAAATTTTAGTATATACAGAATTCATATTTAACTGCCTTTTAACAGGGCAAGCAATATGTGAATTCCTTATTTTTGTCGTTCATCTATCCATATCATGACGATACCCTTTTCTAAATATCAAGGCACTGGTAATGATTTTGTCATTATTGATAACCGACAGTTATTTTTTCCCAAAGATGATACCAAACTTATTTCGACACTTTGTGACCGAAAATTTGGCATAGGAGCAGATGGTTTGATCCTTTTAGAAAACCATGAATCGTTAGATTTTACGATGGTATATTACAATGCCGATGGCAATGAGAGCAGTATGTGTGGGAATGGGGGGCGTTGTATTGTAGCTTTCGCGAAAGCGTTACACGTCATACAAGCTACCACCTCTTTTATGGCTATTGACGGGGTGCATGAGGCTACTATTGAAAATGAAATGGTACATTTAAAAATGCAAGATGTATCAAAAATAAATACCGCCGCTACCTATAGTTTTCTAGATACAGGATCTCCACATCACGTTGCAATTTCTGAAAATTTGTCAGCACTAGATGTGAAAAAAGAAGGAGCGCGTATCCGATATAGTGATTTGTATGGTAGTGCGGGTAGTAATATCAATTTTGTATCTCAAAAGGGAGAAAATGTATTTGCTGTGCGCACCTATGAACGTGGGGTAGAAGATGAAACCTTAAGTTGTGGTACGGGGGTAACAGCGGTTGCGTTAGCAATGCATCATCAAGGGAAGGCAACAGCAAACCGTGTGCAACTCCAAGTAGAAGGAGGAGAGCTCGAAGTATGTTTTGAAAAAGATAATAAGGGATATCATTCGATCTTTCTTATAGGCCCAGCGACATACGTTTTTAAAGGTGAAATTACATGGTAACACTTACAGGAAATAGTGTATTTCTTAGAGCACTGGAGCCAGAAGACCTTGTTGCGATTCATCGTATAGAAAACGATGAACGACTTTGGACCGTAAGTGAAACGATCACCCCTTTTTCTTTGCACAGTATCAAAGAATATCTTGCCAATGCTCATAAAGATATTTATGAGGTGAAACAACTCCGTTTGGCGATTTGTGATACCGATACAAAAATGCTTATTGGGCTGATTGATCTTTTTGATTTTGATCCTTATAATGCACGCGCAGGCGTAGGGATTCTCATCGAATCTCAAGAAAATAGAGGGAAGGGCTATGGAAAAGAAGCATTAGCACTGATACTTACCTATGCAAAAACACATCTAAAATTACATCAACTCTATGCTAATATTTTAGAGGACAATGCCGCAAGTATTCAGTTATTTACACATGCTGGGTTTGATGTAGCGGGAGTTAAAAAAGAATGGAGACGCGTGAGTGGGGAAGGAGTCCGCTCCTGCCTGCCGGCTAGGCAGGTTCGCGAAAGCTATAAAAACGAATTATTATTTCAACATCTATTATAATGTATATCAAACGAATTTTACTCATCATCGCACTTGTGGGAATTATTATTGGAGGTTTTTTTGCCTACCATGTGTATAGCGCAATCTTTTCTCCTAACACGGCTTTTGAAAATGAGGAAGCATATCTTTTTGTAGGTTCTGATGCGACTCCTGAAACTATAAAAGAAGATATAGCCCCTTTGTTAAAAGATGTGGAATCCTTTGTCTCTGTGGCTGAGCGTAAAAAGTATTTTTCTAATATGAAGTCAGGTCATTTTATTATTAAAAAAGGGATGAATAATAATGATATTATCAATACCATACGTAGTAAAAATGTGCCTGTAAAAATTGCGTTTAATAATCAGGAGCGTGTAGAGAATCTTGCAGGTCGTATAGCTACTCAGATAGAAGCAGATAGTTTGTCGCTACTTTTGGCAATGAAAGATCCTAGTTTCTTGCAAGCAAATGGCTTCACGAATGAGACGGCACTTAGTATGTATATTCCTAATAGTTATGAGTTGTATTGGGATATTTCAGCAAAAGAATTTAGGGATCGCATGCTTAAAGAGCACAAACGTTTTTGGAATGATTCGCGTAAGGCTAAAGCCAAATTATTAAAAATGACACCAGAAGAAGTGTATACCGTGGCTTCTATTGTTCAAAAAGAAACTGCAAAAGTAGACGAGCGTCCACGTGTTGCAGGTGTTTATTTGAATCGAATTAAAAAAGGAATTAAGCTTGATGCAGATCCTACGATTATATATGCGTTAAAAAACAAAGCGAATGATTGGGATATGATCATCAAGAGAGTGCTTTACAAAGATCTAGAAGTAGTATCTCCATATAATACCTATCGAAACGCTGGGATTCCTCCAGGACCTATTTTTATGCCAGATATCTCTGCTATAGATGCTGTTCTTAACGCTGAAAAACACGACTACTATTATTTTGTGGCAGACGTTGAGCGTTTTGGATATCATAAGTTTGCAAAGACACTTTCTCAACACAATGCCAATAGTGCTGCCTATAAGCGCTGGATTAGTAATCAAGGTGTAAGACGGTAAGGGCACATAAAAGCTGTTAATAACCCTGTTCTTAACTTTCTCTCTAGATAGGTGTTTCGAATGACCTTTAGATGTAATTTTGAGTATCAATATGATTGCAATTTAGTGTTGCATTTGACGTTTTGAATAAGGCAAAAATGTCATTTACGCTTTTTTTGTTATATTTTCTTAAAAGAATCTTAATATTGAAATCGACGAAAAGTATTGAAAACTAAGGCTTTTGTTAAATAAACAGTGGTTTCTGTTGTTTTATCGATTTTTATTTGGTGGATTGTTTTATTGTTGTATTTTTGCCGGCCGAAATAGACAGCACTTTATAAGGTTTTAAAGTTAAAAAAACCTTAGCAGTCGAAAAGCGATTATATGATAAGAAACCTGGTAAAAATTACAGTTCTTCCATTTATGATAGGACTATTGTCACTAGGAAATATTTCAGAAAAGGAACGGGAATTCACTAAAACAGAAGACTTTTCTCAATATTCAACAGAAGGTTTAGACCTTTTTTACACAGCACCTTTACCTGAAGATACACTTCAGGATGTTATTCCTTCTTATTTTCCATTAGCCCTTACTGGGCAAATGTATATTGGATTTAAAGAAGCGCTTGCATTTAAAGAATCTCAAGGCAATTATTTCAGTATAAATACCTTTGGTTATCTTGGTAAGTACCAATTTGGAGCTTCTACGTTAGATGTTATAGGAATAAAAAATACAACGAATTTTATTAAAGATCCTGCTTTACAGGAAAAAGCATTTTTATTGAATACCTCCCGTAATAAATGGGTCTTAAGACGCGACATAAAGCGTTATTCAGGAAAATGGGTAGGCGGTGTTAAGATTACAGAATCTGGAATTTTAGCAGCAGCACATTTGGCAGGTCCAGGAAGTGTAAAACTTTTTTTACGCTCTGGCGGCGAAACGGGTTTTAATGATGCTTATGGAACTTCTATAGAAAGTTACTTACGGAAATTCTCTGGCTATGATGTTTCCTTTGTTCAGGCAATTAAAAGACCTAGACTAGGAGATATTTAGTATACAGTATTTCGTTACATTAAAACAAAACGTCCAGCAATTGCTGGACGTTTTGTTTTAATGTTTATTTAGTAC
>CAYGQJ010000069.1:0-23863 GCA_964351845.1 uncultured Flavobacteriaceae bacterium
AAAATATATGGAACTTTCCGTTTCTGTATTGTATCGAATATTTTGTCAATGAAGACAATAGCATTGATTACCGTGTAGTTGATAGTTTATTAGTGAAATACTGTTTTGTAAAGTCTAAAAGACGCGTACAAAATAGTTAGTTGAGCTAATCCCGCTTTTTCAGCGGGATCTACTAGGTTATAAACCTTTCATTTGTAACTTTTTTGGAGTACAAAAAAATGAAACTTTCCGTTTCTGGCTTCCTTTGAGTATTTTATTAACGAGGATAAAAGTATTGATTACCGTGTGATTGATAGTCGATAATAAACTGCTCCGCTATTGTTGTACTATGTTAGTTTTTGATTAATTTGAAGCTAGTTTTACCCTTATCTGAAAAAATAGTCACAAAATATAAGCCAGGAGCGTTACTAATCGTTAGGTTTAAATTTTCAAGGTTATTACTATGAGTTAGATCTACGTTTTGAACTACTTTCCCTGTTATATCACTAATGATAATCTCAGTAATTCCTTCTTTATTAGGGATGTCAATTGTAAAATCTCCTGATGTGGGGTTTGGGTATATTTTACCATCTACGGTTTCTATATTTTTTACACTTAATAATTCGCCAATATCATATACTTCTACAAAGCCTATATTACTTATACGGCTTCGCCCAAATACCACTTTTGTACCATCTGGTGTTATATCAACATTGCCTAAAATAGACTCGTCGTAGTTATCGTAGTCAAAATATTGGACTAATTCCCATGAATTATCAACCTGCTGATAAACGCGGGCTCCAGCATTTTCTTCGCCACCGCCTTCCATTCCTGTTCCAACTATAAATACAGTTCCATCGGCAGATAAGCGCAATGCATTATTTCGTTTTCTTAATGGATCAACATTTAAATCTTGCATTATTTTAACCCATTCACCTCCCATAAGGTCGTAGGTTTCAAAAGTCATATCATTCATGCCAGCGGCATCCTCACCGTATGAAAGTACCAATCTCGTGCCATCAGCAGAGAGATCAAAACCGTCAGATACAAGAAAATTTGTTGGAAATGTTCTTGTGAATAATAGCGTCCAATCTGTGCCATTAAAATTGTAAACGTCAATCCCGTTATCAACACCACTTTCTCTAAAAAGAGAAGCTACTGTTTGCGCATCATCAGATATGGCTAATTCATTCCTGTTGGGAAATTCTAATGGATTACCAATCGCATTCCAATTAGATCCATCCCATTGAAATTGATATACTGCATCAGAACCTGCCCCTGTGGCGCCAACGACCAATGTGTTTTCATCTTGGGTAAATCTGAATGCTTTGAAATCTGCATTGGGTTGTTCTGGGAATTCAAGATCATCTCCCATTTGTTCCCAATCTTCTGTAGTAGAATTCCATTCATACACCTGTGGTTGTGCATTATTATTACCTATTGCTATTCTATTTCCACTACCGCTCATATCGAGACCTTGCCCAAAAAGCCCTATATCAGTTGGTATACCAGTTAATGTAGATCCCAGTGGGATCCATGATATACCATCAAATTGATATGCATCTACTCTTCCAGATCTGGGAACGTCATCAGTGTCAAATCTTGGGGCGCTGGTTAGAATCCTATCACCAGCATCACTGATGGCGACACTTGCCCCGAATGTGTCCATGGTTGCAAACTCTGTTAATGTCTGACCTATTTGGTCTTGAGCATGAGTTAGTGAAAAGAATAGAAATAATAGAATGGTTAAAAAGTACGTGTTTTTCATAATTAACTATTTTTGGATGATACTTTATCATCGTAAATAATTAAAAATGTCATCATGATTTGTAGTTTTTATTTTACAAACCATAGATAACTGTTTGACTATTATATTGATCAGTATAAATTATTAAATTTTTACTATTTAGTTTCAAACAAGTAATTTCCGCTACACCTCCTTTTGAATATTTTATTAATGAAGATTATAGTATTTATTATTGTGTGATTGATAACTGCGCTAATCCGCTTTTTCAGCGGGATCTACTACCTTTTAGTATAGTATCAAACGGTATTTGCCACCGCATTTTGCTTTTCCCATTTTTTAACAATCACAAACCAGATACCGACAGACACGCCTAAAATGATCAGTTTTTCGGTTCCGCTAATTCCGTTTCTGATCAAGGCATTGAACATCATGATTTGGATAATCAGATGAAAACAAGCACTCGCTACTATTGATTTTGTTGATTCCGCTACTTGACCGATTCCCCAACTTCCAAAAACCATCATTGCAAAAAAGAAGATATTATCTCCAACAGTTGCGTTTGTTAAGAACGTCAAATGCCATACGTACCATATAAATCCGATGATCAGGTATTTCTTCCACGGCTTTACTATGTTCAATTCTTCTTGTAAATACCCTCTCCATCCATATTCTTCTAGTATGCAATACAGTAGGGTTCCGATGATCGCTATAAAACCAAAAAGATGTGCCTCTAATCCATAGTCATTTTTCACTCCAATGATCGTTACAAGAATGATTGGAATGGTGGTCATTATGATACTCTTTGATGTTGATGTTCCGAATAATGTGATCTCTGTTTTTCTTTCTTTTTTCAGTAGTGAAATAGCGATCAATGCTCCTATAATCACTCCACTGCCTCCAAGAAGTACAGAAACTAAAATAAAAACCCAAGTAGGTAATCTCTCTAATTCCGATTTGATCTCAAATACGTCAAATCTAAAAATGTTTGATATGGTGATTGCGATTATGAGAAATAGGATTATTCTTTTCCAACTTATTTGTTTATCCATTTTTTACGCATTGTTTGATTAGCGTATAAAACTCGTTGAATACTTCGTTGTTAAAGACTTTTAGTTACTGAACCGTTGATTATCGGTGCTGAGTTGTTTTTAACTCACTTATCTAAACCAAAAACCGCCCAAGCAATCACTTGAGCGGTTTGTATATTTTAAAAAGAGGGGAGTTGTCTACCTATGCACCCAACAACTCTGCAATCTTATCTTCCAATTCTTTACCTCTCAGGTTTTTTGCGACGATAGTACCTGTTTCATCTAATAAGAAGGTCGCAGGAATGGCACGTACTCCGTATGATCTTGGGATGGGGTCATTCCAAAACTGAAGGTTGGATACATGATACCAATCCATTTGGTCTTTTTTGATGGCATTGATCCAGCGTTGTTTCTGTCCAGGTTGGTCTAAGGATACACTAATGATATTTAAGCCTTTATCATGGTATTTGTTATAGACACGAACCACATTTGGATTTTCCATACGACAGGGTTTACACCAAGAGGCCCAAAAATCAACAATCGTATATTTTCCTAGCGTTTGTGACAAGGCTAATTCTTTTCCATCTGGAGTAAGGGCACTAAATTCAGGGGCTTTGTTACCTACAGTGGCTATTTTTGAAGCAGCACGTTGTGATTTACGATCTGCAATATAGTTTTTAATGCTTCCTCCAAGAGGGGATTCTTTTACGTCTGAAGAGAAGTTATTGTAATAGCCTTCGGTTTCTTCTATGTCAAGTACTTGGGCATTGATCAAATCGGATAATGCCATGATGGCTACCATATCCCCTGTATTTTCAGTGACTATTTGTTTTTTAGATTGAACATATTGCTCATCTAAGGCATTGATTTGAGCGTTGTATTCGGTGACCATTATGCCATCGGTTTCAATTTGCGCTTGATTGAGCTTTTGTTTGAGCTCTGCTTTTTTCTTATTGAGTTGGCGGCTATTGGTCGTATAGGTATTGAAAAGTTCGTTCGCCTTACTTCCTGTAACTAGGGAGGAAGGAATACTGTCTTTGTATAGGGTAATCGTTAAAGGCGCTTGATCCTTGACAAGTAATAGATGCTGTCTGTCTAAGGAAGTGGTTAGGATTTGGATGCCTTTTCCTTTTTCTCGTGGTTTTGAGAAAACAAAAGCTTCCGCGGTCACAACTGCCGTGTCTAAAGCAATGCGCTGGTTGTTTTGTCCTAACTCCGCTAGATAGATTTTTGTACCGTCCGAAACACCTGTAGCCGTCCCTTTGATGCTATAGTTTTCTTTTTTCGCGCAAGCAAAAACCAAAAAGCCCAAGGCTACTATTAAAACTCTTCTCATAAATGCGTAAATTTGAGTAACAAAAATACTTATTATCCGTCTAATATACTATCTGAGTACTTGATTTAAGTACCAAATAGTCGTTAGAAAATAATATACCCAATACTCATGGCTTTTTTAGAAGAAGATTTCCCGATGCAAATTCATGTTAGCTTTGAGAAGTTAATAGAAACCTATAGATCCTATCTTACAGAAGATAGTGATGCGTTGCATAGAGAACGTGCTGAGCGCGTTATTAAACTTACTGAAGAATACCCAGCACTTATAGAAGGTCTTACAGATATTAAACAAGTGGAAGCTTATAAGCCACAGATTGACTTGATACTTGCTGACCTGTTTTCTGATATCTTACAGCAAAACGAAATCAAAATAGCGTGCCTTCCTTTTAACGAACTCATTATTAAGTCGTCTAGACGGTACGATAAAATTATACATGAAGCTGGAGATACGTACAATCTTGAGCTACGTAATTTTGATGAAAGTACTGCTTATATCATGGGCTGTAGTATTATACTCATACAGCATTATGGGTATAATATTGATTTTAGAAGGCCTTTCTTTTACGATATTCCTGATAAAAATGGGATTACACGTCATTATCGTATGTTGTATAATGGGGATTATATGACTATTGAAAAAGGAGAAGATACACCAGAAATCACCGATAAAGATGTTGAAGTATTACTAGATAATTTTGATAATATTGATATTTGGAAAGAAAAATTTCCACCACGAAGCTGGCATTTTAAAGGATTTATACTAGCAAATCTATACGATGCAACTTCGGATGTATCCTTGTCAGATTTTAAAACGAACCTCTTACGGTATGATAAGAACGATACCGATTTTATAGAGGGATTCCATAATATTTTTCAATCTATTTTTAATCTCCCCGAGATTAAGGTTGGTTTTTCTAATTATAATGAAGAAGAAAAAACACTAGAGCGTGTTCCCTATAATAATGTAGAAAGCTTTGTGTTGAATGCAGAGCAAAAAAGAGCGTGTAATAGTGCGTTGTGTAGCGGTTCTTTTTATACCATATTCACAAAAAAACAATTCTTTGCCGTTTCTGATGTGGAGCGTTATTTGAGCGCTAACCCCACAGAACTTTTTTATAAAAATTTACTCGATCAAGGCATAAAGAGCGCCATTTTTGCACCGATTGCAGATGGAGATACTTTTCTAGGGCTTCTAGAAATTGCCTCTCCTAACAAACAAGAACTGAATAGCATCAATGCCAATAAATTGCTAGATGTCATGCCGTACTTGCTCGATTCTGTCAAACGTTCTCGGGAACAGATGGAGAATGAGTTGGAGATCATCATCCAAAATGAATGTACTTCTATACATCCTAGTGTGTATTGGAAGTTTAGAAAAGAAGCAAAACGTGTGATGACTGCGCAAATTGATACGGGAACTTCGGTTGCTTACAGAGATGTTGTCTTTAAAGATGTGTATCCATTATTTGGACAGATTGATATTAAAGGCTCTTCTCAAGCGCGAAATACCGCAGTACAAAAAGATTTACTCTTACAATTAAAAGAAGTAAAGAAGATTCTAAATCAAGCCAATGGATCCCAAAAATTGCCTGTGTATGAAGAGTTTTTATTCAGAATAGATACGTTTATTCAGGGAATAAAAGATGGTTTGCAAGTAGATAGCGAACGAGCGATTTTGGATTTTTTAAGTCGAGATATTCACCCATTGTTTAAACATTTAAAGGCTCAAGATGAGTTGATAGCGCCACTTATAGAAGCTTATGATGATCTACTAGAAGAGGGAATGGGGCTTGTGTATAAGTTTAGAAAGTCCTATGACGAGTCTGTAATGCTTATCAATAAGCGTATGGCATCTGTGTTGGATAAAAAACAAGAAGAAGCACAGCGCATGTATCCTCACTTTTTTGAGCGTTTCAAAACAGATGGTGTAGAGCACAATATGTATATAGGAGAGTCTATAACGAGAGAGAATAGTTTCAATAAAATTTATCTCTATAATCTTAGACTGTGGCAATTGCAAGTGATGTGCGAAATGGAAAATGCACACTACAAGCTTTCAAAAAAATTACCACATCCACTAGATGTTGCCTCCATGATTTTAATCTTTAATACATCTCTTTCAGTACGTTTTAGAATGGATGAAAAACGTTTTGATGTGGATGGCACGTATAATGCTCGCTACGAAGTGGTTAAAAAGCGTGTTGATAAGGCAAATATTAAAGGAACAGATGAGCGTGTGACACAACCGGGTAAAATTGCCATTGTGTACAGCCAAAAAGAAGATGAACGCGAGTATATGCGTTATATCAAGTTTTTACAAGCAAAACAGTACTTAGACAACACCGTAGAAATTGTAGAACTAGAAGATTTACAGGCCGTAACGGGACTTAAAGCAATCCGTGTCAAAGTATTATATAAAATACCCACAAGTAACGAAGCCAAAAAATACTACACCTATGATGATCTTATAGAGGAGATCAGGTCTTAGAAAACACTAAAGAATACCCGATAACGAATTTGTTACTTGCTCTACGGCTTCAACAGTTCCATATTTATTAAAGAAATAGGCAAATGCCAACGCCGAAATAACAATACCAATGATAAATACGGTATACGTTAATCTTAGAATTCGGTATTTACGACTTAATACGAGTCCGAGAAAATATAAATCTTTGGTCAAGGCAGAGTAAATATAATCTTTGTCTTGCATCATTTCATTAATGGCCCACTCAAAATCGGTGAGATTCATTTTATGAAAATTACCAAAAAATAACAGATTCACTTTCTTTTGTTCTACATCTTCTTTTGTGAATTTACCGCTAGTTACATTGGGTCGGGTTGCGAGTACAGATAAAATCATTGAGATAATACTAAAAAACACAAATATGACTGTTGGATAGATAAGAAAAGAGTTTTTGTCTAGTTTCGGAATTAAATTAGCCAACGCCAATGAAATAATAATCGCATTCACTGAGAGTAAAATATTGGCCTTTGTATCAGCAATGTCACTTAATTTAATATGATTACGGAGTGTAATACGGAACATAGACTGCACTCCTTTTTCAGGACTTTCATCTTTTAGTTTGGCTTTTAACTTCTCTTTCTTCTTTGCTTTTTTTAACTTTTTCTGCTCCTTAATCATCTTTAAAAGATTCGCATCTTTTTTGGGTTTCCAATGCTCTATTGCATACGGCGTGTAATACCGATGTGCTGTGGTAAACATTTCAATATTGCACTTACGCCATTCTTCTTGAGAATGTTCGGCGATATTTTGGATGCGAAGTTCTTGTCGTAAATATTCACTGGCTTCTTCAAAATAACTTTTAGCAAAATGGGAAGCATCGGCATCTCTTAGAATCTTATCTAATTCGCTTTCTGGCGTATTCTCCATTTTGGTGGCCATGATCGCTTGTTTAATCACGTCGATACGCTCTTGAGGATGTCCTTCTTTAGCAAGAAAATCCTGTGAAATTTCAGTGGATTTTTCTTCGTGATTTTCTTGACCTTCAATATATCCCGTGTCATGCAGAAAAGCAGCGATAAGGATATCTTCCTTATCTTCTTCGGTAAGATCACTGTTTTCTATAATTTCTTTAGTACTTTTATATACACGTTTTGCATGCACATAATTGTGATAAATACATGTTTTTGGGAGCTGTTTCTCTAAGAGATCAGCTACAAATACATCTGTTTTTTCAACCAAAGAAGTCATACGCAGAATTTTATTTTTCTTAGACCTAAAATTACATTAAAAATTACAGATGAAGAAAAAATACGTATTTGTTTACACGCTCCTTCTCATATTCACTTTCGGTTGTGCTACCTATGCCCCTCAATACGCAGAGGTTACTGGGCAAAGTCCGCTTTCGCGAAAGCAAAAAAAAGCAACCACTTTTTATTTTATAGGTGATGCCGGTGGCGCAAAACCCAATGGAAGTACCGATGCCTTGCAAGCGCTTCAAAAAATGCTCGATACAGAAAGTAGTGAAAAAGACTATACGGTCTTCTTAGGAGATAATATTTATGAAGCCGGTTTACCGAAAAAAGAGGCAAAAACCAGAAAAGATGCTGAACATAAATTACAAGCACAAGTAGATGCAGTGTCCTCATTTAAAGGAGATGTGGTTTTTATACCGGGAAATCATGATTGGTATAGCGAGGGGTTAACAGGCCTTAAACGTCAAGAAGAATTTATTGAAAAAGCACTTGATGATAAGGATGCTTTTCAACCTGAAAATGGCTGCCCTATAGAGTCTATTTCTGTTTCTGATGATATTGAGCTTATTATTATTGATACCCAGTGGTATCTTGAAAATTGGGATAAAAATCCTACGATGAATGATGAGTGTGAGATAAAAACACGCGCTGGTTTTTTCCTAGAAATAGAAAGTGAATTCAAAAAGAATAATGGTAAAACTATTTTGGTGGCCATGCACCATCCGATGTTTACCAATGGAATTCACGGAGGTACGTTTGCTATCGAGAAGCATTTATTTCCTTTTCAAGGAAAGATTCCGTTACCTGGTATAGCGTCTTTAGTGACACAAGTACGGGGTCAAGGCGGTGTTTCTATTCAAGATAAAGTGAATAAGCGATACACCGAGCTTATGGATCGGTTGGCAACACTTTCTTATGACACCAATAAAGTGGTCTTTATTTCGGGACATGAACACAATCTTCAGTACATAGAAAACAATGGAATCAAGCAAATTGTAAGCGGATCTGGTGCTAAAAAATCAGCGGTGCGTTTGCGTAATGACGGATTATTTGCCTACGGCGGACAAGGGTTTGCAGTGCTAGATGTGTATGAAGACGGTGCTTCAGAGGTACGTTATTATGCTGCTACCAACGGAGAGCCCACACTACTTTTTGAAAAGAAACTTTTTGATAAAGACATCGAGTATGATGCAAGTAATCTTCCTTCACAATTTGAACCTTTTAAAGAGGCCTCTATCTACTCCAAAGAAGACGTAGATAAGAGTGATGGATACAAAAAGCTGTGGGGAAACCATTACAGAAATGTATATGGTACTAATGTAAAAGTACCCGTGCTTACATTAGATACCTTAAAAGGCGGTATGATCATCGATCGAAAGGGGGGTGGTCATCAAACACGATCCTTACGTCTCGTAGATCCTAACGGTAGAAATTTTGCCTTGCGTGCTGTCAAAAAGAGTGCAGTGCAATTTATACAATCGGTAGTGTTTAAGGATAATTTTGTGCAAGAAGAGTTTAGAGATACGTTTACCGAAGAGGTAATATTGGATTTTTATACCTCAAGCCATCCGTATGCAACACTTGCCGTAGGAACCCTAGCCGATGCTATTGATGTGTATCATACCAATCCAGAATTGGTCTGGATGCCCAAACACCCTGCGCTCGGGAAGTACAATGAAACATACGGAGACGAGTTGTATATCATTGAAGAACGCCCTGATGATGGATTTATAGACATTGCTTCTTTTGGAAAGCCAGATCATATAGAGAGTACCTCAGATCTTTTAGAAAACTTACGTGATGATGAGGAATATAGCGTAGACCAGGCGTCCTACATACGAGCGCGTCTGTTTGATATGCTTATTGGTGACTGGGATCGTCATGCAGATCAGTGGCGTTGGGCACGTTTTGATAGCAAAGATGGCAAGGTGTATAAACCGATTCCAAGAGATAGAGATCAGGTGTTTTCAAATTATGATGGGACCTTACTTTCTGTAGCAAAGGCGTTGATTCCGCCAGCGAGGCAATTCCAGACCTATGGTCCAGAATTAAAGGATATCGAATGGATGAATATTGCAGGAAGTAAGCTTGATATTGCTGTACTTCCTAATGCCACCAAAAAAGAGTGGTTGGCGCAAGCAGCGTATATTCAAGAAAATCTTACGGATGTTGCGATTGATAACGCCTTTTTGAAATTCCCTAAAGAGGTCCAGGATGAGCGACTTGACGATGTGAAACAATCGCTGAAATTACGTAGAGGCTATCTTCTCGATATCGCTGAGGAATACTTTAATCAACTTTCAAAATTGGTGGTGATTAAAGGAACGGATAAGGATGATCACTTTGAAATCACTAGAGAAGAAGGTGGCACCCGCATTCAAGTATCTCGGATTAAAGATGGGGAAGTAAAGAAACCTTTTATCGATCGATTGCTAGATCCTAAAGAAACCAAAGAAATATGGGTGTACGGTCTGGACGACGATGATACTTTTCACGTAAGTGGAAAGGGAAAGAATCCTATTTTTATGCGAATTATCGGAGGTCAAAATAATGATGTATATACCATAGATGACGGTCGTCGTCTTAAAGTATATGATCATAAAACCAAACCTAATACGGTTGTAAAAAGGGGAGGTGCTAATTTTAAAAGATCTAATATTTATACCAACAATACCTATGATTTTAATAAAATCATCACCAAAGTAAATAGTATTCTTCCTTCTATAGGCTTTAACCCTGATGATGGGGTGATTATTGGGCTGCAGGATACCTACACCGTCAAAGGGTTTAAAAATGATCCGTATCATAGAAAACATGTCTTCAAAGCAGGCTATTTCTTTGCCACAAGCGGTTTTGATTTAAGCTATGATGGAGAGTTTGCCAATTCCATTGGAGAATGGAATCTAAAAGTAGGGGCACGTTTTACTAGTGAAAATTTTGCATTGAACTTCTTTGGGTTTGGTAATGATAGCGTCAATCAAGATGACGAGTTTGATCTCGATTTTAATCGGGTAAAAACAGGAATAAATGAAGTGCATATTGGTGTTGTAAAAGACAATAACTACGGGAGTAGAATAGGATTTATCGCCAAAGCAGAACGTATTGAGATAGAGAACAACGAAGATCGATTTATTACACTAGCATTTGATGAAACCAATGCCATTTTTGACTCGCAATATTTTGCAGGCATCGAGGGGTCTTATCAATTTTTAAGTGCTAATAATCCTGCAAATCCTTCCAAAGGGATGGAGTTTTTACTCAAAGTAGGATCTAAACTCAATTTGAAAGATAGCGACCGTATCTATGGATACGTAGCGCCTACACTTGGTTTTTACAATTCGCTTTCGCGAAATAAAAGACTGGTGCTTAAAACGAAGGTACAAGGTCAGTTTAACATAGGAGATAATTTTGAATTTTACCAAGGCGCCACGCTGGGTGCTCGCAATGGCCTACGAGGTTTCAGAAATGAACGTTTTACGGGAGAATCAGCCTTAGCTGGAAGTGCCGATATTAGGTATAGTTTCAGACAATTTAAGACCGGTTTATTACCCATCCAAATAGGAATCTTTGGAGGAGCTGATGTTGGACGTGTATGGTTTGATGGAGAAGATAGTGATATCTGGCACAACTCCTTAGGAGGTGGCTTCTGGGTCAATGCCGTGGATACGATTTCTGGACAATTTGGTGCCTTTACCTCTGATGACGGATTGCGTATTAGTTTTGGTTTTGGTGTGCGTCTTTAAGACGCCATATTATATAAAGAAGAGACTGTCTAAAAAGGCAGTCTCTTTGTCTTTTCATAACAATCTATATCCTTTATGAATCACGTATTATATGTAAGACACCATCTATAGTATGTGTGACATTATCACTATTTGTGTAGGTGCCAGAAAAATTAGCGTCTATGTATTCTCCTACTTCTCCAATGGCTGTGATGTAAAAGGTAATATTGACTGTTGTGCCAAACCCGATCCAATTTCCGTTTGTATTAGTCAAAACTAAGCCAAACATTGGCGCATTACCTATAGCAATATCTGTTATTGAAAGTATAAATTGTCCGTTAGAATCTTCTGAAAATATATTTGTAAAAGGGTCAGCTATTTGACTGGAGATATTAGTTCTATGTGAAATTGCAGGATTATCGTCTATTTGATACGTAATAAACTCTTCTATTTCATTACAAGAAGATATTGTAGCTAGATTTGTTATTGGTGATGCAAACGTATAATTTATTTCACCACTTGATTGAAGTGCTTCATAATCAATCGCTTCAATAGTAAATGTATCATTGTTTGGACAACTAATGAATGTAATTTGGTATGTTCCATCATCGACAAAATCTACATATTGATTACTGTTATACGTTACTTGAGCATATCCATTAGTAATGGGGTTACCATTACAATTTGTAAATGTCCCTGTAATGGTTTCCTCATTTAATTCATTGTAAGAAGGGGTGATCTCAATACTTGTATTAGAAGTGAAAGGGCCTATGTTTTCTGAAAAAATAATAATTTCTTCCTCGTTGCAATTCAACTGACTACTTAAAATTAAGTTTTCATTACTAGGGACTAAACCACATACGATCCCTAAAGAGTTAGTTATACTATATCTTGTACCATAATTTTGACTTGTAATTTCAATTAATGTATTTGATAATGGCATGCCATCATCAGAATTTATAGTGACACATAGGTAAACTGCTTCAGCAGGGATATCACAATTCCAAAAAGAAAAATGAGTCACAGTGCCTACATATTCAGAACCTATAAGTGTCGCTTCTCCATCTTCTACCCAATATCCATTTTCCTCATCAAAATACCAAAGCGGTATTGTACTAGGAGCATCACTTAATAAAGAAGCATCTACAGGAACTCTAATTTCTGCAGTAGTTCCATCTGCTAGATTTAAATCTTCACCATTAGCACCTCTTAATTCTACAGCAAGCATCCCTAGTGTTTGCAATAGACGTTCTTCACCTTCACTATTGGCGGCATATAACATTCCTGGCATTTGTTCATTTATAACTGTATTTGTGGGGTCTAAATGATGCAAAATAACATCTACATTGCCTTGATAAGTACTTCCGTCTTCATTGATATACGCACCATTAAGGCTTACAGAAGCCCCATTACTTAAACTAATGGTTTCAGAAGTTCCACTACTCGTTGAACCTGCTATTGTTTCTTCAAGTAACATAATTGTTACTTTATTTACTCCTGGCACTGGCACTATAGAGCGTGATCCATGTATATACCCGCTTTTGGATGCTTTTACATATCCAAATCGTTCATTGATCGTAGCATTTTCAATAATAAAAGTTCCATTTTGATCTGTGCTTGCAGTGCTATTACCTATAGTTATTTGAACATTTTCAATAGGCTGTTGATTGCGATCTATAATAGTTCCTATAAAAGAGCGAGAGATTTCTGGCCCAAAGTTGTCTGAAAAACCTTCTAATGACGAGTTTTCAGTTTCAGGGATAATCACTTCAGTTTCGTTTATAGTATCATCCTTTTCACAAGAGAATGCAATAATAAATAATACAAAATAGATTACTTTTTTAAATGTATGTATCATATAGGAAGTGTCTTTGAATGTTAAAATGTATATACATTAAAAAGACCCAAAAAAGCACAATGGGTTGCGTAAGTGCAAAAAACATTTTTTTATTTTGAGTTTAATTGAGTGTTGGCGCTACGCCAGAGATAACGACCCCTTCTTGTGTTGCACCAACATATCCATATCCTTTTTTGTAGTAAAATTTATACGCTAAGGCGTTTGCTTCTAATTTAATAACGATGAGATTTTCATAGTTGCAAAAAGGAGTTGTAAGGGTTCCTTTGAGTGTTTCAATGGTATAGGTCGCTTTTTGATCTGCAGTTTTCCAAGTGTGTCCTTTTTTAAAGGAGGGATCAAATCGAACAGTTTCGGTGTCACAACATTCTTCATATTGATAAACCACGCCATTTTCCTCTCTTAGATAGGCAAAGGAAGCTGTTCCGTCTTCCCATTGCTGAACTTGTTCGACATATTCTTTTCCATCTCTTGTTTTCTTTCCAATAATAGTCTCAGAATAATAGGTATCCATCCATAAAACTTTCTTTGTTTTTATGGTGATAGGGAAGTAGCTGTCTTCTGCAAAAGCTTCACAAAATGTTTGCCCTTCTTTTTGTGAGAACATAAAAGTACTTAAGAGAAGAAAACCAATCAAGGTGAAAAATTTCATGTGTAAATGGGTTTGTTTGCGAGCTAAAATACATTAAATGCTATATATGTTTTTTAAAAAGATACGTTTTGTCATCATTAAGCAAACAAATGTAGCTTCCTGTGTAAGCTACTTAAGAAAGTATAGGTATGATGCACATCGTAATTACCTACTATTTTTGTGGTATAAAAACAGGTATAAATACCTGCTTTTATAAAGGGTAGAGTCTTTAGATTGATTTTCTAACCATTAATTCCCTTTATTATGAAAAATCTACTCCCTTTTTTACTCCTTTTATGCGTCTCTTTTTTTTATAATCCAATATATGGACAAATGACAGCGGGTGCAGCTAGTGAGAGAGTGACATTACCTAATGACTTACACGAATTAGAAGAAGAGCGTCTAGAACTTATCTCAAATATGTATGGGATGATGTATGAGATTAGCGGCCTTTTTACAGAGTTAGAACGTTCGGCTAGTTTGGAAAAGCTTTTAAAAAATTATGAAGAGATCCATAGAACTGGCGATCAAACAAATTCTATTACAGAGGATTACGAAAGACAACAAAGACGTTTGCTAGAAATTAAAACACAAGTGATTCTTCCAGAACTTCAAAAAACAGAAAACATTGATTCCTCAGATTTAGAGTCTATGAGTGTTTCAGAGGGTTTTAGACGTATCATAGAAAATAAAGTACAGGATGTTCTCAAAAAAACGGATCAATTATCTGGCGTCGGAGCAAAGGTGACAGAGCTTAATAATACCTCTTATGTCGGTCAAAATTTTAAAAAACAAATTAGCTGGTCGTTTGCATTGCTTGTTGGTATTGTGATTGTAGGCTTTTTTATTATCGCAAACAGAGATGATGAGATACGAAGGTCTATTTTTACTGGAGACACAGGCTTACAGTTTATCACGATATTCTCTATTATTATTGCTATTATTTTATTTGGAATCACAGAAATACTTGGAGGTAAAGAAATTTCTGCACTCATTGGAGGTATTTCCGGATATATTTTAGGGCGTACAAGCCTTACATCTGCAGGGTCAACGAAGGCTCCTAAAGCCCCAAAGGTTTTAAAAGCACCAGCACCTGTAAACACATCAAAACCCGAAAATAACAAGCCTACATAAGTTATAACGTATCTTTTAAGATATACTCAAAACAGTAATAAGCACTTCGTACGGCACCTTCCATATACCCGCCATAAGATGACGCGGTTTCTGAGCCTGCCACATAAAATCGATCGTTGTATAGCGTCTCTCGATAGATAGCATGCCCATTATTTTGATGAGGGAACACAAAGCTTTTATAGGGCGCAAACGTGTGTGGTTGTTCTTGCCAGACGGTTTCTTCATAGGTTAGATACGTTGCTGCTTCCGCTCCAAAAGTACGTTTGAGTTGTGTGAGTACGTTTTCTTCACGAACTTCTTTTGCTACTGAGGCTAGTTCACTGCTTAGGAAACCTTTTAATGCATAGGTGGCTTTTTCTACAGTTGTATGGTCATACATTTCTGTAATGGGTCCCACGTTGCTGTAAAGCATTCCTGACCAATCGTGGTTTTTCCAAAACGGAGTAGGGTAGGAAACCCCAAACTTAATCGATTCGCCCATCCATGTATGTGTTTTTTGCGCAATGGTATTAAGTGGATTTGGTAGTGCTGGTGAAAATGCTATCGTAGAAATGAGTAGGTTAGGCGGTAGGGTTGAAATAACTTTTGAAGCTGTGTATGTTTGATCCTTAGTGGTGACTTCTATCGTTTCTTCCGTTGCTTTTATATGCGTGACTGCACTATTAAAGTGTATTTCTTTTGTATCAATCGCTTTTGCGAGTTGCTCAATTACGGAAGAACTTCCTCCTTGTATTCTATAACTGGGGCTTTCGTTTTTGGGTAAGGTTACTTGTTGTGGTTTTTGATTGGGTGCGGGTTCATACCAAGCTGTTCCTTGCGTGTATTGCGGATAGATGGGAATATTCAATTCTTTAAGCAATTCAAGTAAGGCGGTATGTTGTTCTCCTAACCAAGTAGCTCCCATTTCTATAGGCGTTTCTTGATCTGAAAGATGCGTATAGATGCGTCCGCCTAAACGTTCTCTAGCTTCTAGTACCGTGACCGAGATTCCTTGTTGTTTGAGTTTGTACGCCAGTAAAAGCCCTGTTAATCCAGCGCCAATAATAAGAATATTTTTATGCATGCATCAAAGCTATAAAAGCTTTTCAAAACAGACACTATTTTCGATACCTATATACTGTCCGTAGTTTGGGATTCGTTTATATCCATTCTTTTCATACAAGGCTATAGCTTCTGGTTGGCGTATGCCTGTTTCTAACACACATCGTTCAAAACCTATTTCTTTCGCCCACGATTCAAGATTTTTCAAAATCTGCGTCGCAAGCCCTTTTCCTCTTTGAGTTTCTAAAACATACATTCTTTTTACTTCTGCGGTTGCAGGATTCTGCGCTTTGAACGCGCCACAACCTATGGCGTTGGAGTCTTCATACAAAACCATACAGTGCTGTAAACCGTCAATGCTATTAAATTGATCATAAAATGCATGGTCATCGCCATCTCGAATGGCAAGATCTTGATCCAATAAGCGGACGAGCTTCTTAAAATCAGCATGTTCAGAAGTTGTTCTTATACAAGTCATTTGTCAATTTATTGCACGCTTACCGCGGTACCTACTACAGAAATCATGATGACACCCGTAGTACTCATCATTTCAATATCGATAGAAACTCCAATAATAGCATTTGCTTGCTTTTCTTGCGCTTGTGCTTTTAATTTTTCAAAAGCTTTTTCTTTAGCTTCCTCTAATCCTCGCTCATAATTTTCGTTATATTTCTGACTGCTAAACATATCTTTAAAAGACATTCCTTTGGTCGCTGTATAATTAGAACTATACGTTGTGCCTACAATAATGCCTAGGTACTTTGTTACTTGTTTTCCCTCTATGCTATTGGTGGTGGTTAAAATCATATAAAGTGTTTACACAATTAGTGTCGTTTTTGTAAAGTTGTTACAGGGATTCTTTTGGTATACGCTTTCGCGAAAGCGTATACAACTTCCCTAACTTTTTTAATAGCTATTTCTAGGCTTACTTATGCCATGTCTGTCTGGGGCATATATAATGATTGATGAATACTTAGTTCGTATTGAAAAGTACTTATTTTTACTGATATATTTTAAAGTTTAACTTTTTTAGAAAAAAATATAACAATTCATTGTAACAAATTATATAGCTACTCGTCTCCCTAATAACTAACCGAAATGAATACATGGATCAAAAAGCGTTTATAAGCCTTGTAAACCCGTTTAAAGATAAAATATATCGTGTGGCCAAACGATTGTTGATCTCTGACGACGAAGCACAAGATGCTACTCAGGAAATCCTGTTGCGTTTATGGATGAAACGATCTCAAATGCAACAATACCGGAGTGTCGAGGCGTTTGCAATGACAATGACAAAGAATTATTGTTATGACTCATTAAAGGCAAAAAAGAATAATAACCTTAGAATTGTTCATAATAATTACGAAGATCATTCTCGTAATACAGGCAGACAAATTGAAGCTTCAGACGAAGTAGAATGGGTATATAAATTAATGAAAGACTTACCCGAGCAACAGCAGTTAATACTGCAATTACGAGATGTAGAGCAATTTGACAATTCAGAAATTGCGGCTATGTTAGAAATGAATGAAACAGCAGTACGTGTGGCATTATCACGTGCTAGAAAAACCATAAGAGAAGCATTAATTAAAAAACAAAACTATGGAATCCAATAAAGTTGAGCAGTTACTGGAAGCCTATTTTGAGGGAGCAACCACACTTGCACAAGAAAAGCAGTTGCGCACGTATTTTACAAGTGATCATGTAGCACCTCATTTAGAAAGTTATAGCGATATGTTTACAGCTTTTCAAAAAGCATCACAAGAAACGTATGATATTCCTATAGACTTACCAAAGCAAAAGAAGCCAAGATATCGTTGGATTTCTGGAGTAGCAGCAGTAGCCATCGTCCTCATAGGACTCGCTACCCAAATAGATACACTAAGAGGTGATGTTTATAATGGAAATGTATCTCAAGAAGAAGGCATACTCAAAACCAAACAAGCCTTAGGATTAATGGGCAAAATGTTTAATGAAAGCACTGCACAGCTGGGCGCAGTCAATGAATTTAATACCACAACCAGCAACTTTTTTAAACAATAGAAAGCAATAAAAAAATAATAAAAACAAAGAAAATGAAAAAAATAGTAATCGTAGCACTTATGTTAGTATCATCTATGACGATGATAGCACAAAATCAGTTTGATAAATTTGAATCTATGAAAGGAGTTTCATCCATGGTGATGAATCAAAAAATGTTCAAATTATTAAGTAAAGTAGATTTGAACTCATCAGATCCAGAAATGCAGGCTTACATAAATCTAGTAAACAATCTAGAGAATGTAAAAATGTTTACAACCACAAAAGAAGATATTGCCTCACAAATGGGTACTACGATGAAGGGATACGTTTCTTCTTCAAATCTTCAAGAACTCATGAGAGCTACAGATGATGGTAAGAACGTTAAGTTTTATTACAAGCCAGGCAGTAGTGATGATTTTGTAAAAGAGTTTGTCATGTTTCTCAATGGAGATATAGATGGCGAAATGCGTACTGTATTCTTTCAAGTGACAGGAAATATTGATTTGAAACAAATATCAAAATTAGCAAAAGAGTTAGATTTCAAAGGAAGTGAGGCTCTTAAGGATGTAGATAAAGCAAAAAAAGGATAAAACCATGAAAGGAATCGTAAAAAGTATAGCTATCGTCCTCATAGCTAGTATAAGCTTCATAAGCTGTAACAAAGGTGAAACACTACAAGAATACTATGTAGCGAATCAAGAAAACTCAGACTTTATATTAGTGGATGTGCCTACCAGCCTGATCAGTCAAGATACAGAAGCTCTGGACGAAAAACAAAAAGAAGTTCTTAAAACGGTACGCAAGATTAATATCATGGCGTATCCTTTAAAAGATGGAAAATCAACGGCTACATTTGAGAGTGAAAAAACAAAAATCACAACGATCTTAGCTAGTGATAACTATGAAGAATTAATGAAAGTTAGTTCTGATATGGGAAATATGAAACTCTATTTTAGAGGAGAAGAAGACGCTATAGACGAAGTGATTGTATTTGCATCACAAGATGAACAAGGATTTGTTATCGCACGTTTATTAGGGAATGATATGAATATTGCAGATATGGCAACCCTAGCCAAAACAATCCAAGCCGGAGATATTGATGTATCAAAATTTGACGGTGTTATGGATGTTTTTAAACAGCAATAAACATAACAAAACGATATCTTTGATATCATTATATTTTAAAATGTAAACATTAAAACCTCGTTTGGCGACGAGGTTTTTTTATGCTTTATAAGGAATAAACTATTTCCTAACCTACACAATTAGTATAAAGATTTTTCTACTTTGCATGGTATTTAAAAATTGGTCTTATTCATTTGATTAGTAAGCGTATAGGTCTTTTTTTAAAGAGTCAAGACCACGCTTTCGCGAAAGCATATAAAAAGGCATTGTCAAAAGGACTTATACTGTATCTAGCCTTCCTGAAGATTGCATAAATAAAGTCTTGACACTATCCTTTAGGATTATAGGGAACTAATAGATCGTATGAGATCAGACAGTCTTCAAGTTAGCCAAAAGGCATGGTTTTAAAGAGTGCTTTAGTAATTAAGATAAGTTTACAGGGTATAAAATAATAAGCCCCACCAAATGGCAGGGCTTATATTGTATAATCATAACTGTTTTACAAATCAGATCAAGCTTATTTCTTGATAAATTTGATAACACTGCTAGCATTAGCACCTTCTAAACGTAAGAAGTAAATACCAGTAGTAAGGTTTGAAATATCAATAGTTCTTGTAGTTGCATCACTTGCATCCATTGTGCTTACGATTCTACCTACCATATCAATAATATATGTTTTCTCAATTGAAATACCTGAGTTATTAGAAATGTTTAATTCATTTTGAGCAGGATTAGGGAATACAGAAATATCGATACCTAATTGATTATCATCCACATTAAGTACGACACCATTGATAGCCCATAATAATGCATTTCTCATAATTTGATCACCGTCAGAAGTGGTATCCCAAAAATCATCACGTGCATCAATAGATGGTGGATAGAAGTTAAGGAATACACGTCTTGTGTTAGCTGGCCCTACATTGTCATCTCTTATAATTAAAGGAGAACCATCTGCATATTCAGCTATTACAGTCGCACCAGCGGCGATTGTTCCTCCTGTATTATGGAAAGAGGCAGTACCTCCGTCAAAAGAAGTTACATCAGTAAGAATAGGATCTCCAGGCTCTAAAATCGTACCAATTCCTAAGTTAGCACCATTAGACTGTCCTGACATAGAGTATAATTCATATTGCGTAAATCCTCCAGTAATGGCAACGTTAGGCGTAAAAGTTGCATCTACGACTGGTTTTCCAGAATCGATGTATTGCTCAAGAACATTTCCTAATGCTGCAGGGTCTGCAGCACCCGCATCTGTAAATAAAAATACAGCATCATAGTTTTGAAGTTGCCCAATAGTAGGAGTTCCTCCACTACTTAAAAATGTATCAGCACTAAGTGAACCTGTTGATTCTATTTTTGCTTCTACATCAAGAATCCAATCTGGATTTCCTGGCGCACCAACAATAAGAACAGATGGCCCATCGCTAAAGTTAGCAGTCCAACGTAAAGCATTTGCCATAATTAGGGCTCCATCAGAAGTGGTATCCCAAAAATCATCACGTGCATCAATAGATGGCGGGTAGAAATTCAAGAAAGTACGTCTTGTATTGGCAGGACCTACATTTTCATCAACAATAATAAACGGATCACCCGTTGTATATTCTGCAATTACAGTTGCGCCAGCGGCAATGGTTCCTGCTACGTTATGGAAAGAAGCTGTACCACCGTCAAAACTTGATACACCACTTAAGGTAGGGTGACCAGGAACATTAATAGTACCAATTCCTAAGTTAGCTCCGTTAGATTGTCCAGACATAGAGTATAACTCATATGCTGTAAATCCGCCCGTAATAGGTACATTAGGTGTAAATGTGGCATCTACAACAGCACCACCTCCATCAATGTATTGTCCTAGATTGTCTCCAAAAGTTGCAGGATCTGAAACACCTGCATCTGTAAAGATTAATACAGCATCATATGATTGAAGTTCTGCTAATGTTGGTGTACCACCATTTGTAAGAAACGTATCTGCAGCAACAAGACCTGTTGCGTCTAGTTTAGCTTCTACATCGTTAATCCAATCAGCACCTCCACCAGGAGATGCAGCTACAAGTACAGATGGGACTGATGCCCCACGTGTGTCCTGAACACCATAGTTGTTTTGGATTCCTGTTGGAAAATCGGTTGTAGTGTCTGTAGTTCCTGTTCCTTGACCGAAACCTACAAAACCTGTTAAAAGCGCGGAGAAGACCACACTCTTGAGAGTAATTTTTTTCATTTTGTTAATTGTTTTAGTGAGATAATTATATGCAAATCTACATAAAAAAATCTTTCACTTGTAATTTTGACAACAAATAGGGGCATTTGCCCCTATTTATAAATTCAAAATTTATACGTAGTTACACTGTGTTTTTAGACAATTTTAAACGTATTGTAGGATAATACGCTTGTCTATTTTCCTATATCTAGGTGAAATGACTTGTAAGCAAGTTTTAGCGATAGTTTCGCTGCTAAATAGGTCAATTTGCTAGTTGTTAATAATTTATGATAATTTGGATGAGTCGTCGTAAGAAAAAACGTTGTTTTAAATAGGGTTATAACGTAACCGTTACTTTAGAAATGAGTTACTTGTCCAAATAAGAAGCCCTCAAATAAAATTCTTATTTGAGGGCTTCTTAAAATATTTTTTAAATATTACACTTCTGTGTCCAAAAGATCTGTGACCACATGATATCGCGGATCATCGACAGCGCTTTCTATCACTTCTTCAAAATTTGGGTTTGCTTTTAAAAGTAGTGCTTTACATTCAGGACTTAAATGTGTTAGTTTTACTTGTTTTCCAGCATCTATATATTTATTTGCAATACTTTGTAATGCTTCTATGCCTGAGTGATCATTGACACGAGACTCTATAAAATCGATCTCTATAGTATCAGGATCATTTTTCACATCAAATTTTGAATTGAAATTTTGAATAGACCCAAAAAATAAAGGGCCCCATATTTCGTATACTTTCGTGCCATCCTCTTTTATACTCTTACGCGCTCGAATCATGGTGGCATTTCTCCATGCAAATACCAAGGCACTCATAATAACTCCCGCAATCACAGCAATTGCTAGATCTTTCCATACGGTAATAGCAGATACAGCAATTAGCACAATGGCATCTGCCAATGGGATCTTGTGAAGGATTCTAAAACTTGACCAAGCAAATGTCCCGATCACGACCATAAACATCACACCCACAAGCGCTGCAATAGGAATTTGCTCAATAAGAGGTGCGCCAAATAATACAAAGCATAATAAAGCTACTGCTGCAACGGCGCCAGATAAACGACCACGTCCCCCAGAATCTACATTGATAATCGATTGTCCAATCATGGCACATCCTCCCATACCGCCAAAAAGGCCGTTTAAGATATTAGCACCTCCTTGAGCAACACACTCGCGATTCCCGCTTCCACGCGTTTCGGTCATATCATCAATAAGGTTTAAGGTCATCAAAGATTCGATCAATCCTACGGCAGCTAGTATAAAAGCTGTCGATATAATCAATCCCCAATGTCCGTCTAGTGTTTCTAATAATCCGAAAATCTGAAATTGAAAGGTCGGTAAACCACCTTCGAGTCCAGTACCTCCTTTATCTATAATAAAAGATCCTACTGTACCCATATCTAATTTTCCAAAAATCACAATTGCTGCGACCACCACAATGGCTACAAGTGCTGCAGGTACTTTTTTAGTGATTTTAGGTAAGAAATACATAATTGCCATAGTAAGACCCACAAAAGCCATCATCATCCAGAATGCGCCATTAGAGAAAAGAGCCGAAAACCAATCTCCTGTATTACCTAAAAAAGAAATCCCTTCAGTTCCTAGGCTAGGGAATAACTTTAATTGTGCTAAGAAAATCACAATCGCAAGTCCATTTACAAACCCCATCATTACAGGATGCGGAATCAAACGCACAAATTTCCCAAGTTTAAAAATCCCAGCCGTAATTTGTATGGCTCCTACAAAAAGTAAGGTAATAAATAACCATTGTAGTCCTAGGTTATCAATAGGGGTTGCTAATGCATTACCTACTTCATTTCCTTGTTTGATCATATGTACCATGACTACGGCCATCGCACCAGTAGCTCCAGAGATCATTCCTGGACGACCTCCAAAGAGTGCTGTAACAATCCCCATCATAAACGCCCCATAAAGCCCCACTAATGGAGGAATCCCAGCGACAAAAGCAAAAGCAACCGCTTCCGGTACTAAAGCGAGTGCTACCGTCAATCCAGAAAGGATGTCGTCTTTAGGGTTAAAGGTGAAATTTTTAAATATGCGTTGTATCATGTGTAAATTTTAAGCCTGCAAAGGTATGTTATTCTATCCTGAAGCCCTAGTCTAGCCCTTTGTTTTTACGATAGCGTTTTCGGAAGCTTTTTTGTGTTCGTGTATGTGCGCTTTCCTGGCTACTGGCAGGCAGGCAGGCAGGCAGGCGCGAAAAAAAATAATCGATGGTTGGAAAGTCGATGAGCCGATGAGTTGAGGAGAGAAAGAAGTTTAAATGTGTATGTGTTTAAAAGTTGATGA
>CAYGQJ010000070.1:0-2970 GCA_964351845.1 uncultured Flavobacteriaceae bacterium
AATATTCAAATACCTTTTAATAAGTTCTTTGAGTGTCTCAAAATCAATGGGTTTTCCTAATAGTTCGTCGAGGCTATTTTCTGAGGCTAGGTTTTCGTCATAAGCCGTCTCTGCCGCAGTAATAGCAATAATAGGGGTGGTTTGGGTTGCATATTTTTTTAAGGACTTAATTTTAGTTGCCGCTTCAATCCCTCCCATCACAGGCATATTGATATCCATGAGGATTAAATCATAAGTGTGTTTTTTAAATAATGCGACGCCTTCTTTTCCATTGGTGGCAATATCACAGGTGATATGAAGCTTGGAAAGCAAACGTTCAATGACCTTCTGGTTGATTTTATTATCCTCTACAACGAGGACATGTGTTTTTTCAGGATTATTTGATAGGGCTACTTTAATTTTTTTAGAAACGTCTTTTCTACTCTTATGCTCTCCTTTTTTGAGGGATAAATCAAAATAAAAAACAGTGCCTTTGCCTAGTGTGCTGCGAACTTCTAGTTTGCTATTCATTAATTTGAGTAAATCGTTTGAGAGTGACATGCCTAAGCCAGCTCCGTCAAATTTGCGTGTTTTGGAATTATCCCCTTGCTCAAAAGATTCTAGTAACTTATCAAAGTCGTCTTCGTCCATACCAATGCCTGTATCTCCCACACTAAAACGAAGTTGCTGATAATCTGGGGATGTTTCATATTCATCTATCGTGATGGTGATTTTACCTTGTTGCGTGAACTTGATGGCATTTTTCATCAAGTGAATGAGTACCTGTTGTACACGAAGAGAATCTACAAAGACTCTATAAGAGGTGTCACTTTGATTGTGATATTCAAAGTCTAAATTTTTCTCTTTGGCTTGGTATTCAAAAATCCGCATCAACTGTGCAATATCTCTTTCTAGATTGACAGATTTTTCTTGTATCTCTAAATTTCCTGTTTCTAATTTAGAATGGTCTAATACCATCGTAATCAAATCTGATAACTGATGCACAGAGCGATCTATGATAGAAATGTATTCTTCTTGTTTTTTGGGCGATTCATCTTCCGATTTTAAAAGGTGCAACATCCCCTGAATACCATTGAGAGGGGTACGCATCTCATGACTCATTTTGGATAAAAACTGTGTTTTATAATGGGCATTATCGGTGGCTTTTTTTGCCGTAACCTCTAACTCATCTATATTTTGAACAAGGGTTTCTTTAAGTTTTTGATAGCTTGAAAACAGCGAATCTATTTCTAGAATGCTGTGATCAGGTTGTATTTCTTGGGTGTCTTCAAAATCACTTTCTATAAATTGAAGCATATTCTCATTAAGGGTTTGAACCCCTTTTGTAAGATTTTTGGATAAGTATAAAACGAGAAGTACAAGAATAAATGCGATGAGAATACTTATAATGGAGGTGGCTGTTATTTGTGTTGTCTTTTTAGATTCTATGGCTTTGTTTGTTCTGACACTTATCTCGGAAAGCTCTTTTTGTATACTATTATGTAGTTCTTTGATATTTTTATGCAACCCTGTTTCTGAGTAATTCCCTATTTCATTATTTAGGCTTACTAAACTGCGTACATCTTGAATATAGCCTCCTAATAAGATCCGTGAACTATCACTTAGCGTTCGATTGGCTAATAATTCGTTGGATAGGCGCTCGAAGTCTCGAATATATCCAAGCTCGCCTCTAATGAAGTAATCTTTTTCAAGCGTTCGTAGTTGTAAAATGGTGGCTTTGTCGATATCGTCACTTTCTGTCAAGTGCTGTGCTTTTTCCTGCATTTCTCCTTCTATACCAAAATCTTTATAGCCTCTACGCTCCATTTTCGCGACAAGCGTAATCACATCTCTCCGAAGGTTTTTATACTGATTTTTGACTTCTTGTATATCAATAGGGATTTGAATTTCTAAGGCATCCTGTTCTATGACTTCTAATTGATCAGGGATAGAACGTAGATTGGCAAGGTAGGTGTATAAAGAGCTGGCTTCTGATTTGTTATAAAATGCAGCATCTCTGTATCCTGTGTAAAAAAAGGTGTTGTAGTTATCTATATTGGCATTAAATTGTTTAGATACATCAAGGATTTCAATAGATACGTTTTCTGAAATGGCATCTTTTCTATGAATATAAAAATAGGACGCAACCCAAACAATGAGCGAAGCTAGAAGCGCTAAAAAGGATAAAATAGCCTTGGATCTAAAGGAACTAAGATGTAGTTTTTTTATAAATTGAGCGTAGGACATAGCAACATAATTTCTGTTAAAATACAGAAAAAAGAGCAGTGTGTTCTTTTTTAAAAAGAAGAAACTATTTTCATTGTAAGGATGTGGCTTGTTTAGCGCTATAGATTTGTTATTTTTGCACACCTTATATATGTTATGAAAAAGCACCTATATACCTTTTTAGTTTTTTTAAGTGTGTCTACATTCTATGCACAAAGTAATGACGCGACACTTTTAACGATCAATGGAGAAGCCATCACCGTAGAAGAATTCAAAGCGGTGTATCTTAAGAATATCAGCCTCGTTCAGGATGATACTCAAAAAGATCCTAGAGCATATCTAGAACTATTTAAAGAATACAAGCTTAAAGTACAAGATGCCTATGCACAGGGATTAGCTAATAATCCTGCGTATAAAAAAGAGCTTAAAGGATATAGAGAGCAACTCCTTAAAAACTATCTAACAGATGTTGAGGTAACAGAAGCCTTAGTAAAAGAGGCATATGACCGTATCGCAACAGAAATAAATGCACGCCATATTCTTGTCAAAAAATCACCAAATGCTTCTCCAGAGGATACCTTAAAAGCCTATACTAAAATTACAGAAGCTCGTTCTAGAATACAAGCGGGAGAGGATTTTACAAAAATTGCCAAGGAATACAGTGAAGATCCTTCTGCAAAAGCAAATGGGGGAGATTTAGGCTGGTTCAAGGCATTTAAAATGGTCTATCCATTTGAGTCTGCTGCCTATAATACAGAGGTAGGA
>CAYGQJ010000070.1:3070-23245 GCA_964351845.1 uncultured Flavobacteriaceae bacterium
ATAGAAGAAAAGCTGAAAAGAGATATTAGAGCGAAGCAGATCTCGGATTCATTGGATTCAAAATTACGAGTACGCTACAAGGTAAAAGAAAACAAAGAACTTCATGCTTATTTTGTGTCTCTTCTATCAGCTACAGACTTCGCTACAAGAAAATGGAAGTATACTCCGAGTGAAGCAGATCAGAAAACAGTGGCGTTTACCCTTAGAGACACCTCGTTTACCTATAACACATTTGGAAAACACCTAGAGCAGTTTCAGCGTGGAGGTGACTATAGCACGAAAGAAGCCCTTGTAAAAGAACAAGCATTTGTGTGGACTAATAAAATGATGCGCAAGTATCACGAAAATCATTTGGAAGAAGTAGATCCTGAATTTAATGCATTAATCAGAGAATATCGTGAAGGATTATTGCTTTTTGATTTATTAGAAAAAAAGGTGTGGAAAGTAGCCAAAGAAGATACGCTAGGTCTTCAAGCGTATTTTGAGCAACATAAGGAAAGTTATAGAGTTTCAGAGACCTTACAAATGACCATGATCACAAGTTCTGATAAGAAAACACTTTCTGCTATAAAAAAGCTATTGCGAAAAGGAACACCACAAGAAGAAATAGAAAAACGATTCAATATAAATGACCAAGTCAACGTTTTATTTACAAATCGAGAAGTGGCTTCTAATGATGCGGCGTATGTAGCATCAAAGTTCACTCCTAAAAAAGGGATTAGCGATGTCTACAGGTTGCATACAGATTATGTAATGTATGACGTGGAAGCTATTCTTCCTTCTAAAGTACCAACATTAGAAGAAACGAAAGGCGCTGTAATCAATGATTATCAAAAACATATTGAAAAGACTTGGTTACAAAGTCTCAAGGATGCCGCAACCATTACTGTTAATGAAGCTGTTTTAGATCGTTTTATTAGTACCCTAGAGTAAATGAAATTACAAACGTACATAGTACTCTTAGTGAGTAGTCTTTTCCTCATCTCTTGTGACTTTTTTAATAAGACCACATCAGATCAAGACGCTGTTGCTAGAGTGAATGATACGTATTTATACACATCAGATATTGAATCTATTTTTGATACCGCTACATTTTCTTTAGATAGTACGACGGTGGTTACTAGCTATATCAATGATTGGGCAACCAATAGATTATTATTAGATGGTGCCTTATTGAACTTGTCTAAGAGTGAACAAGAAAAATTTGAACGACTCGTTCAAGAATATCGCACAGACTTATACATAAAGCTGTATAAAGATAGACTTATACAACAACGGTTAGATAGTGTGGTGTCAGATCAGGAAGCGCAAGCATTTTATAATTTGAATAAAGAAAACTTTCGATTAAATGAAGAATTAGTCAAATTGCGCTATATCCATTTAGCGCCAGATTATAATGATACAAATAACTTGGCAAAACTCTTCATCAACTTTAAAGAAGAAGACAAAGTCGTATTGGATTCTTTAGGATTACAGTTTAAAAACTATTTTTTAAATGATTCTACGTGGGTGAAACGAAGTGCTGTACAAAACAGTATCCAGCCTATTGATGCTACAAATGCCGATAAATTGTTAAAAAAAACCAATTTCTTACAACTACGAGATTCATTAGGATTATATTTGATCGCTGTCAAGGAAACGCTATCCCGCAATGATATCGCTCCCCTAACATATGTGCGGCCAACGATCAACCAAATTATAAGAAATAAACGAAAGTTAACCCTCACAAAGCAACTTGAAAAGGAGATTAAAGATGATGCCATTAAAAACAAAAAATTTGAAATTTATAATTAGAACCCTTATCGTAGTATTTCTCTGCCAACCTATGTTTGGGCAGGATAGTACTGCAAAATCATTTACTAAGTTTAAAGTAGACGGCGTTGCAGGTGTCGTAGGTGATTACTTAATTTTAGAAAGTGACATTGATAAATTTTTATTTGACATTAAAAGTCAAGGACAATCTTCTGTAGATGTGAGCCCTTGTCAAGTGATGGGAAAATTACTAGAAGATAAATTACTAGCACATCACGCTATTCAGGATAGTATTGTTGTCAATGACACACAAATAAATTCTGAAGTAGATCAAATCATCGCTCGATTTGCACAACAACTCGGATCTGATCAAAAAGTAATTGAATATTATAAGAAAGATAACATGGCAGAATTAAGGGCTGAGTTATTTTCAATCCGTCGTGATATTCGTCTTTCAGAAAGTATGAATGAAAAGATCATTGCTGAGGTAGATGTGACTCCGGATGAAGTAAAATCTTTCTTTGAAAGTATTCCAAAGGATCAGTTACCTACGTTTGGGGTAGAGCTTGAAATTGCACAAATTGTGATAGAGCCTAAAGCCACAGAAGAAGAACGTCAGAAAATCATAGATCGCCTTAACGGTTTTAGATCAGATATTCTAGACAACGGAAGTAGCTTTGCGACCAAAGCCGTATTGTATACAGATGATGGTGCTTCTCGTCCAGATGGAGGCTATATGATGATCGACAGAAAATCACCATTGGTAAAAGAATTTAGAGATGTTGTTTTTGGATTACAAGAAGGCGAAGTAAGCGAGCCTTTTGAAACAGAATACGGATTTCACATTGCAACACTTGAAAAAATAAAAGGAGATAAGTTAGAGATTAGACACATCCTTTTAATTCCTGATGTTGATAAAGCACAAGAAGAAGAAGCAAAAGATAAGATAGAGCGTATCAAAAAACGTATCGAAGATGGAGAACTTACTTTTGATGAAGCAGCTCGCGAATTTTCTGATGAAAAAGAAACAAAGTTTGACGGAGGTGTACTTGTAAATCCTGTGACACTCGACAAACGATTTGAACTAAATAAGCTAGATCCTACTTTATATAGTAAAGTAGATGACTTGAAAGATGGAGAAATTTCATTAGTTTTCAATGATCCTAGTCGTACAGGAAAGACTCGTTTTAAAATCTTAACCGTAAAAAATAGACTAGAAGAGCATAAAGCAGATTATTCTAAAGATTACATTAAGATCAAAGATTTAGCACTTAGAGAAAAGCAAATTAATACCATCTCAGAGTGGCAAAAAGAAAAAATTGCAGAAACATACATAAAAGTGAATGGTGATAACCGTGATTGTGAATATGTAAGTAACTGGTTGAAAAATTAAAAAATATGTCAGACGTAGCTGCTATACATCAATTAGTAGAAAAACATAAACAACTCAAAGCCGAAATAGCAAAGGTCATTGTAGGACAAGAAATAGTTATAGATGAAATTCTTTTATCTATCTTTTCTGGAGGTCACGCTCTTTTGATAGGTGTTCCTGGTCTTGCAAAAACCTTAATGGTCAATACGATTGCCACCGCATTAGGATTGGATTTTAAACGCATTCAGTTTACGCCAGATTTAATGCCGAGTGATATTTTAGGATCAGAGATTCTTGATGAATCCCGTCAGTTTAAGTTTATAAAAGGCCCGGTATTTTCTAATATCATCTTAGCCGATGAGATTAACCGTACGCCTCCTAAAACACAAGCAGCCTTACTAGAAGCAATGCAAGAGCGTATTGTAACGGTAGCAGGAAATAGATACCCACTTAGCTTACCTTACTTTGTACTAGCAACGCAAAACCCGATTGAGCAAGAAGGAACCTATCCTTTGCCAGAAGCACAATTAGACCGTTTTATGTTTGCGATTAACTTGGATTATCCTTCTTTTCAAGAGGAGGTAGATGTTGTTAAAGCAACCACTTCAGATCATAAGCCTACGGTGAATCCGCTTTTTTCAGATCAAGAAATTATTGATTTTCAGCAGTTAATTCGTCGTATTCCTGTTGCAGATAATGTAATAGAGTATGCCGTACAACTCGTGAGTAAAACAAGGCCTAAGACCAAAGCCGCTACTCAAATCATCAATGATTATGTAGATTGGGGTGCTGGACCAAGAGCTTCTCAAAACTTAATACTAGGAGCCAAAACCCATGCCGCTGTCAACGGAAAATTTTCGCCAGACATCGAGGATGTACAAGCTGTGGCTACTGGAATTTTGCGTCACAGACTGATTAAAAATTACAAAGCAGAGGCAGAAGGGCTCAGCATAGAAGATATTATCAAAAGTCTCTTCTAAGCAGGCTTTTTGTCTTAGTTTTATTATAAATGAGTACGCTTTCGCGAAAGCGTATACCACCATACCACCTTAAAAGGACTTGAAATTATAGATTCTGTAATTTCAAGTCCTTTTTTTTATGATTTTCCTATAATTTCAGCAAATTTCTTTGCATATCGATTTGGAGCATTTTAAGTCGTTAATCCTTATCGTTGCTATTGTCTTTGTCACTGCGTTTTCGTAATTTCGCTAGATTGAAAAAAAAGTACTGGTAGCCTGTACTACCAAATAAAAACCTTAATAAACCCAAAAGCACATGGCATTTGATATAGAAATGATCAAAGGAGTTTACGCAAAGATGGCAGAGCGTGTTGATACTGCTCGCGATCTTGTCGGAAAACCGTTAACACTTTCTGAAAAGATTTTATATTCTCATTTATGGGAAGGAACCCCTACAAAAGCCTTCGAGAGAGGGAAAAATTATGTAGACTTTGCTCCAGATAGAATCGCATGTCAAGATGCTACCGCACAAATGGCTTTATTGCAGTTTATGCAAGCGGGTAAAGATAAAGTTGCTGTTCCTACAACGGTACATTGTGATCACTTGATCCAAGCAAAAGAAGGAGCGGCAAAAGATTTAAAGCACGCAAATGATGTAAGTAGCGAGGTATTTAATTTCTTAGAGTCTGTATCTAATAAATATGGTATTGGATTTTGGAAACCAGGTGCAGGGATTATTCACCAAGTAGTGTTAGAAAACTATGCATTCCCAGGTGGAATGATGATCGGAACCGATTCTCACACTGTAAATGCAGGTGGCTTAGGGATGGTCGCTATTGGTGTTGGAGGAGCAGATGCAGTAGATGTCATGGCAGGTATGGCTTGGGAACTTAAATTCCCAAAACTTATTGGCGTCAAACTTACCGGAAAATTAAGCGGATGGACAGCACCAAAAGATGTCATCCTTAAAGTGGCTGAGATTCTTACTGTAAAAGGGGGAACAGGGGCTATTGTTGAATATTTTGGCCCTGGCGCTACAGCAATGTCATGTACAGGAAAAGGAACCATTTGTAACATGGGTGCAGAAATAGGAGCGACCACGTCTACTTTTGGATATGATGAGTCTATGGAGCGTTACTTACGAGCGACCGATAGAGAAGATGTAGCTGATGCTGCTAACAAGGTAAAAGAACACCTTACGGCAGATGCCGAAGTATATGCAAATCCTGAGCAGTATTTTGATCAGGTGATAGAGATTAATCTTTCAGAATTAGGACCATTATTAAACGGACCTTTCACGCCAGACTTATCAACTACGGTAGGTACTGAAATGACCGAAAAGGCAACCACTAATGAATGGCCTTTACAAGTAGAATGGGGATTAATTGGGTCTTGTACCAACTCCTCTTACGAAGATTTATCACGTGCTTCATCTATTGCACAACAAGCATTAGATAAAGGCTTAAAGATGAAGTCTGAACTAGGAATCAATCCAGGTTCTGAACAAGTACGTTACACCGCAGAGCGCGATGGGATTCTTGGTATTTTTGAAAACTTAGATGCTAAGATTTTCACCAATGCATGTGGTCCTTGTATCGGGCAGTGGGCACGTTATAGTGATCCTAAAAATGCACCAAAAAATAGTATCGTACATTCTTTTAATAGAAACTTTGCAAAGCGTGCCGATGGAAATCCAAATACGCATGCCTTTGTAGCATCACCAGAAATTACGGCAGCAATCGCTATTGCAGGTCGTTTGGACTTTAATCCGCTTACAGACTCATTAATTAATGAAGAAGGGCAAGAAGTAATGTTTGATGAACCTACAGGATGGGAATTACCTCCAAAAGGGTTTGAAGTAAAAGACAATGGATACTTGGCGCCAGAAGAAGACGGAAGTCATATCAAAGTGGTTGTCAGCGAAACTTCAGAACGCTTACAACTATTAACTCCATTTACACCTCTTGGGGGAACGATTACCGGTGCTAAATTGTTGATAAAAGCATTTGGAAAATGTACCACCGATCACATCTCCATGGCGGGACCTTGGTTACGTTTTAGAGGACATTTAGATAATATTGCAAATAATACCTTAATAGGGGCTGTAAATGCTTTTAACAAAAAGACAAACTTTGTTAAAAATCAATTAACAGGAGAATATGGGGGTGTGCCAGCCACACAACGTGAGTATAAAGCAGCAGGGATCAAAACGATTGTTGTAGGAGATCATAACTATGGAGAAGGATCATCTCGTGAGCATGCAGCGATGCAACCGCGTCACTTAGGTGTAGCGGCTGTGATTGTAAAAAGCTTTGCACGTATCCATGAGACCAACCTTAAAAAACAAGGAATGCTCGGTTTAACCTTTGCAAATGAAGCAGATTATGATCTTATCCATGAAGATGATACTTTTAACTTCACAGACTTAAACGAGTTTGCTCCAGATAAGCAGTTAACGATTGAGATCGTTCATGCCGATGGAAGCAAAGATGAAATCAAAGTAAATCATACGTATAACCAATCTCAAATAGATTGGTACAATGAAGGAAGTGCGCTTAACCTTATCAAAAAGGAAAACGCTGCATAAGCTTCAGAAATTATACTGATAAAAGAGCTATCCAAAAGGGTGGCTCTTTTTTTGTAAGCAGTTCGTGGCATAGTCGACTACAGTGTTGATTTACGGTATTAGTAGAATCCTTATCTTGATATGCACAAACCCTTTTATGAAAAAATTTAAGCTTAAAAATATTTTCTATATCATTCTTGTGGCGGTATTGCTTATTCCGCAGACTAGAACACCGATTCAGGTGGCGTTTAATAAAGTAAAAGTGTATCTTTTTTCTCCTTCCGCTTTCGCGAAAGCAGACCAAACCCAACTCCAACCGTTTACCTATCGACTAACGTCCTTGGACGGACGTCCTCATACTGCCGAAATAGGGCAGGGGAAGGTTACTTTTATCAGTTATTGGGCAACGTGGTGTCCGCCTTGCATTGCAGAATTGCCGAGCATAGAAAAATTGTATAAAGATTATGGAGATACAATAGATTTTGTCCTCATCACGCAAGAAGCGCCTGATGTCGTCAAGCGATTTTTAGAGCGAAAAGAACTAAGCATTCCAGCTGTTTTTCCACAGATGGAAACGCCTGAACTGCTGTATGAGCGTAGCATTCCTACGAACTATATCATTGATGCATCAGGAAAAATTATCATCAAAGAAAAAGGCGCTGCCGATTGGAATAGCGCTGAAGTTCGGGAAACGTTAGATAGGCTTATTAGTGAAACGGCACTTTAATTTTATGTAATTGATTTTTAAGATCAGTATATAATTTCACGAAAGTGTACGAAAAATGAATGCAAAGGGGATTCAAAAGGGATTATTTGAACGCACTTTCATTTTAATCACTACTTATTCTTCAGAAGGAACGATGTCGGTGATTGTATTGACAACGTCTATCGTATAAAATGCAGTGACGGTTTTTCCGTTTGCTTTGACCATTTCATCATCAATAAAGGCTTCAAAATCTAGGTTTTTACCGTCGTTTCCAGCAATAGAAATGTAACTTGGTACGTCTCCATCAGTAACTCTCCCTGCGCCTTTAAGCGTTCCTGTGATTTGATCCCAGCCAGCATCGTAGTCAGGGGCATATTCACCAAAAACAGAGATATCATTCACCTGAAGGTCTTGTAGGTTATTTTGCAATTCTGATCTATAATTAATGGTAGCGTAGTTGCCTTGAAGTGTATTAAGGCCTTCCACATCCATTGGTATGGCTTCGATGTTGAGATCTAAATCTATTGTAGCTTTGCTTCCTATAAAATTTACGGTGACGGTATAAAAGGGGTAGGCATGATCTTCTATGCTTTCTATACGCCCATATTCCTGGAGGATGTCATCTTCTGCGTACATTTCATCTTCTAGCTGTACCCATTTTCGTTCAAAATAAAGAGTTGTTTTTTTGCCTAGGCTATCCGTAGCTGTAGCTTTTATAAAATTGGCATCGTGCTCTTGGTATTTGATACGTAGTGGATGATAGCTATCTAATTCGTAATGGGCTCCTAAAGGTAACTCAAAAGGGTTTTCTTCAATATCATTGGTAAATATAGAGAGGAGAAATAATCGTTCTGATAACGTATCAGGTTGGGCATATCCAAAGATTCTGTGGTCTTTTCGCATCGTAGCATTTAGGTAGAGCATACTATCTTGGATGTATGCCTTAGAAATCAGATCTCCTGAGGTGCGGATGCTTTTTGCATGGTCTAGGTCCATACTGTCTAATGCAGCGCTTTGACGGCTCTCTTTTTCATCTGAAATAGCGGTGTCTTTTTTACATGAAGCGAATGCTAGTAGTAAAAGAAGAGGCATGATAGAGATCACTTTTTTCATGGGGACATATTTGAATGATAGTACCTATTACTAAGTACGTTAAGAATCTAGGTCAAAGCTAGGTATTATTTATGGAATATAGAATCTGGGATAAAATTTTATCAGGAAGGATAGCGTATGTTTTATGTCTAGTAAATAAATAGCAATGTACTTACAAACGATGTTTTTTAGTTTTTGGGATTAGAAACTATTCTTGATCACTTTCCTTCTTAGTCTCCTTCATGTCTTTATACCCTTTTAGGATGAGTCCGCTACTTGCAATAGACCCAAAGATGCCTATGAGATAGTTTTTACTAAACAGTAAACCAATGCCCGCAAGAAGTCCCAAGATTCCTAGTATTAATCCCATGGTATAGGAGTTTTTGTTATCGTTTTTCATGTATGTTTATCTTAAAAGAGGATTATTTAATTTTTCCCAAATAGATTCGACCAAAATCCGCTTTTCTTGGCCGGTTTTTGATCTGGTTTCTTTTGAGTTGTTTCTTTTTTTGGAGCTACTTTCTTTTCAGGAATCGGTGTTTCATTTAAGTCACTCAAATCCTTTGTCATCTTTTTTATAGCTGAAACCATAGGAACAGCCATTGGTATTAAGGGTTCTGTCACCTCTAAACTGAAAAATTGATTTTTAGCATCTAATCCAATGGGGAATTGTGTTCTGTCCATCCATTCTTTTTCGTTTAAAGCCGCTGGAATTTCCGCTTTCATTTTTTTGTGTAGGCTTTCTCTCGCCTTTGTTATGAACTGTTCTTCAATATTTTGTTCTCCTAATCTCAGTGCGGTGTTACTAAAGAGGTCAATTCCTTTGTAGGGAATGTGGATGAGAAAGATTTGTGTGATACCTTCTTGTTGATACACGTCTAACACCTTAAAGTAGCTATTGCAATTGATAACGTGTAACCCCCATTTTTCTGTTGCGGGGTTTACCTTAAACATCGGAGCTGCTTTACTAGATGCAAAAATAAACCGACAATTAGTCGTAGGTTTCCCTGCAAAACTAGAAACATCGACAAACGTTTGGGAACGAATTATTTTTTTTACTTCATATTTGTCAATGATATCTTGGGGTAGATTAGAATCACGGTAATACATGGTGATTCCGGGCAAGGTCCAATTAATAATTTCTTGAATCCTTTCTTTAGAATTATGGTCTTTTTGGTTGGTCATGTATGTTTCTGTTTTTATCGATCCACTAAGGTTTCTTTTAGAAGTTGTAAAACCTTAGTCAGACAACGATCCCTCAAAATGGTTAGTTGCTATTCTCGATACCATCTATTTCATCAGATCACGCTATAATTTAAGTGTTAAGGCTCTTTTTATATGATCATTGGTATTACTTTTCTTTTTTCTTACCCAATGAAATTTCATATTCATCTATAGTGCCTTTGACTTTCAGATTGAGATATTTTATTTTTTTAGTAGGATCTACTTCTACAATCTCATCTTCTTGTTCCTTGGTAATAAGCGTATCTTTTTTGGATCCAAATAATTTTTGCCAAGCTGCTTTTCTAGCAGTTTTCCAAGGAATACGTAAGTAATAATCGATATTTTGATTTTGATCATGCGTACCAGACAATTCCATATGTCCCAAGGTAGATTCAATGGTCATGGCTGGAATATCAATCTTCCCCTTTTGTATCACTATACTATTTTGTAAGGTGTCAAATAAAATGTTTTTTAAGTTCTTATCTCCCATGTACTCTGAAAGCGCTAACATTGGGTCGTAATTTTTTAATCGTCCATTTAATACTTTTACGTCCATTTCTAGCGTAGATTGATCTAAATCTGGCACCATATCAGGGTAGACTCTAATCTTCCCTTTAATTCTTGAGGTGAGTTTTCCTTGTAAATTTTCTGAAACGAGATGATCTTGCCCAAAATTTTCAAATTTGAATAGCAATTTATCCAAATCAACATTAGTCATCACCAAATCTGGCTGCATATAGATATGTTTTGGGTCACTACCATTAAAATACCCACTTAACCGAATATCTCCTCCGGCAGCATTCATCGCTAAGGTATCTATATAGATGTAATGGTTGGGTGTTGTTCGTATAGCAGCTTTGATATTTTGAAGATCTAATCTATGGTAAATAAAGTGATCGATGTCTACCTTAAATTGCATGTCCGTAAACGGCAACTCATAGAGATTAAAAGCCTCTGCATGCTCTTGTACATCAGCCGTTTTTGAATTCACCACTTCTGTTGGTTTTGGTGGATTTACATCGAAATTAAAAAGCGCATCAAAGTCGATATAATTTGCCCTTACTTCAAGGTAATTATCTCTTTTCTTTATTTTAGGATATTCCCCTAGATAATAATTGAGATCAAAATTAAAATTGGTGGTTCCTATTTCCCCATGAAAGTCTTTTATGACCACATGTTCTTCTTCATAGTGTATATTTCCTCTAAAATTATCAAAGCGAAGCGGATGCAATTTCATTTTTGTGTCTAACTTATCTAAAGCCAGATCAATGGAATGTAGGGTGGAATCTTTATAATGCATGCTTGTAGTGAAATGCAATGTCAAATCATCAAAAGCTTCATGTTGGTATTCTTCGGGGACATAATTTTCTCCTTGATACGAAAAGATATCTTCTAGCTTTAACTTTTTAGAAGTTAGATTCATATCTACATTTACATCGCCATTAAGTTCGGGTTGCATCCAATAGGCATAGTCATAGATGAGTCCGTCTAAATGAAAGTCACTATCATCTATATACCCTGTAAAATCTATGACTTCTAGGTTTTTGTCATCTATAAATACATCGGCGCGGAAATCATGGAGTTGATGCGGATAATGCTTCAAGTCGGCATAGAGGCTATCGATAAAAAATTCCCCTTTTGGAAGATATTCTGATTCTGTAAAATCTTTCGCGGAAGCTTTAAAAGAAAGCCCCATACTTAGGTCCTTGATTTGTTCATCAAACCCAGTTTGTGTCGAGTCCTGTGTTGAAAAATTGGTAATTTCGGCAATATCTAAATACTTAGAGGTAATGTCTAAATGCGCTTCTACGGGGATGTTGGTATGATGCACCATGGCGGGTAAGTCCGACAGAAAACCACTGATGGATAGATCTGAATTCCCCATCAATAGTTCAAACTGGTTTAGGGTCGCTTCCTTCCCATTCATGACTAGGTTTACATTCAAGTCGTGTATGGGAGCGGGAAATTCTTTAGCGTCCAAACGCAAATCTTTTACAATCAGTTCTGTGAAGTAGGCTTGATTGAGCTTTTCTAGTGCCTTTTCGGGGTTGTCAAGATCAATAATATCGTGAAAATTCATTTTCAACGAAACCTGTCCAGAGGCATCTTGCACTTGCTCTAGTTCAAAAAAGTCTGTAATAAAATCGAGATTGAAATTTGAGTTGAGCTGCATATCCACTTCTGGGGTATCAAAATTCTTTACAAAAATCGAACCTTCAAATTCTCCCTTTTCCAAAGAAGCCGTCATATCGGTGAGTGAGAATTCCATGGTGCTTGCGTCCCTGTTTTCTCCATTGGTAAAATGGCCTTTGAAGCCCATTTTATCTATTTTCTTTTCTCTTTTTGTATTTTCTAAAAAGGCTTCATCAGCCCCAAAGTTGGCATTGATAAAAGGCCTATTCCCTTTATTCGCGGGACCTTTGATACTCGCATTAAAATAAATTTCACCTGCGTTTTTGTATTTCTCTAATAGCGGTATGATGTCTACAGGAGCAAAGGCGATAAACATATCAAAATTGTTCTTTGTTCCTTTTATAGAGAGGTCAAGGTCTACATCATTCTTTGTGTCTATGGACCCTTCTAATTCAAAATCACCATTTTCCATTCCGATACCTGACGGTTGTATGTCAAGAATTCCTGTATATTCATTAAAAACAAGGTCTGTGTGGACTTCAAAATGTTTTTCATGGAAGAAGGTAGTGTCAGTATCTTTTATAACATTTAGTTCAAAATAAGTATCTATATGCCCCGAAATGATGCTGTCTTTTCGGCTAAAACCGCCTATACCATCGTAAATGAATTTTTCAACATCTGTATTTGTCGCTTCATCTACGGTGTGGATATCTAGGTTTTTAAATTTTATTTTTTTTAGATGAATATTGGTGGAGGGGGTTTCTGTTTCTAAAGTGCTTGCTAAGGAGTTTTGAATATTCGTTGTATTATTCTCATGAATAATAATATTAAAAACGCCTTCTTCAACGATTAGCGATTGAATATCATAGTTTTTATTGACAATATCCCATAGGTTAAAGCCTATATATAGATCCTCTACATCCATAATGATGGGCGCATTGTCTTCTTTTGTTTCAAAAATTTGCACATCATACACTTTTATAGAGATGTATGGAAAATTCTCCAAAAGGGATACTTCACTTTCACCAACACTCACACGGCCTTTGTGTTCTTGGTTTAGTTTTGCGACCTCCTCTTTGATAATCTCAGATTGATTGCTCTGAATATAGAGCACAAGGCCCGCTATGAGTACCAAGGGAACTAAGATGAGTAGGAATAAAATTCGTTTCCAGAATTTTTTAATCTTCAAGATAGGTGTCTTTTATGTTAGAAATTATGTTTGACTTTAAAAGTAACGAATTCGTATGAAAAAATCTTAGTTTACATACGATTTGGTTTTTGGAATCGACTATATATATGAAATTGGATGTTTTTGAAAAATGAGTCCGCTACTTCGACTACGCTCAGCACAGGTTTCGCGAAAGCAAAAGAAACCGATACATATTGGGCTATAGAATTGTGCTATTTTTTATTCAAGCTTATTTGATTTTTAATAGGCTAGAGATTTTGGTGTTAGAAATTGTTGGGACTAGTTAGGCTTAAATTTTTCTGCAATTTCAATGTATTTATCAGATTGAACGTAGTCAATTATATATTTGACTAGATATACAACTCCGTGGGCTTGACCTTTTTCATTAGCTTCCATTAAATTTCGGCAACCTTTAATCTCCTTTAATCCTTTTGAAAAAACTAGTTCTGTTGAATCAATTTTAATAGAACATCTTTCAAGAGATTTAATTATTTCTCTTTCAATTTTTGAACGAATTTTAATTGGTTTCTGATTAAAATGTAATCGTCCAGGAACTAATGTTGAATTAAAGTTGTCAGGGAAGATGTGTTGAGCTATAAGAAAGCTAAATTCATTTTCCTTATTATCATAACCAATCAAATATTTAGTTCCCCCATCTGAGAGAGTTACTGCGTTTGTTATTTTGATTGGCTCGTTTATTTTCATTATTGATTTAGTTCATGATGTATAAGGGCTACGTTTATGATTTCGTTGCGTGTTTCAGTTCCTAATGTAGCAAATACAAACCGGATAGAAAATGGAGACTTGACATGCTTCTAGGTGTGGGAGGATTTTCGTAAGTAGGCGAGTACTAGTAATATATGATATAAGGGTATTAGGTATATTTTTATTCCGAAAGTTCATTTATCATCTTCTGCGAATGTTTTGATGCCCACTTTTGGTTTTCTTTACAATTCTTTATAGTTTTTTCAAAATAGTATATTGCTTTTTTTGTCTCTTTGGCTTCTTTATAGATGATTGCACTTCCGTAATATCCGCCAAAATAGTCAGGGTAATCAGTTTCTAAAACTGAAAATAGCTGTAATGCATCTTCGTTTTTATTAGCGTTTATATAGCTAATTCCGAAATTGAATAACACCTCTTTCGATACAGAATAGTTTAGGGTATCTGTTTTAATTGCATGGTACAAATCAATTCCGCTATTAATTCCATTTTGGTCAATTTCCTTTTCTAAAACTATCTCAAATGGCATTTGAAATTTACCATCTGTAAAATGACTTATTAAAGCTTTTGCTCTATTTTGTAATTCTGATCCTCTTTTGTTACGATTGGTAAATATGGCAATAGAAATATTTTCACTTGGTATTCTAATGACGTGACTTCCAAAACCAGTTGAAGAACCACCGTGTTGCAAAATTTTAATTCCTTTGTAATAACTAATTAACCAGCCATATCCGTAACCACTATCATTAGATTTTCCATTTTCATCGTAATTGTAAAAGGCATTATCTAATTCAGTTTGAGTAATTAGTTTATCGGTATATAATGCTTTGTCCCATTTATAATAATCTAAAACAGATGAATAAATGCCACCATCTCCTTGAATGGCACTTGTCATACTTTGGTCTTTAGCTGTTATTAAAGTATCCTTTACAATATAACCGTAAGCTCTGTTTTTAATTTTTTTATCAATTTCAAGAATAGTGGAATTTGTCATTTCTAAAGGTCGAAATATTTCTTTTTCCATAAATTCTGCAAATGAAATTTTAGATATTTTTTCAATCACTTGCGCTAAGACTGCATATCCCGTATTGGAATATGCATATTTTGTATTGGGTTTGAAATAGGTGCTATCAGTTTTTAACAGCCCGTTTAATACATCTTTATCTAGCATTTGTTTAGTACTACCTTCCTCTATAAAGCGATTGTATCTGACTAAACCAGAACGATGTGTTATGAGCTGTCTTATCGTTATGTTTTCTCCATATTTAGGGAATTCAGGAAATATATCAGTAAGTTTTGTTTCGTACGAAAGTTTCCCTTGGTTTACCAAAATCATTATTGCCATTGCTGTAAATTGTTTTGTAACTGAAGCAATTCGATAGTTAGTTTTTGGCGTGGCAAGCATATTGTTTTCTAATTCAGCATAGCCATAACTTTTTGCAAGTTCAATTTCTCCATTTTTTATAACAATAATACTAGCGCTGGGTTTATTTCCACTAAAATCTTTAAATAAGTAGTCTACAAAATCAATGTCGAAATTTGATTCTGTATTCTTTTTAACCACATTCTTTGATGAATTACATCCTGAAAGTAAGATTGAAAAGATTAAAATTAAATGGATGTACTTCATTTTTTTAAATTGTGCCTAACGTCTCAATAATATAAAAAGTAGGCGATTTCTGTAAAATTTGAACTAATTTTCATCTTACTCTGTTAGGAGTTATAACACTATCACAACTTTAATCAGTAATGATAGGCAATCGTATGTGTGAGGGATACATGGAAGAGTGATGAACGCTATTTTGTGCGGTAACCCCTTCTTTTTCATCATAGTTATTACCTCCTGTATTTAAATTACGCGCAAAACGCGGGAAATTACTGCTAGAGATTTCAATACGAATCCGATGTCCTTTTTTAAAGTAGTTACTCGTCGACATGGGGGTTAGTGCTACTTTGTAAACTTCCCCTTTTTCCATGAACACTTCTTTATCATAACCTTCACGGTATCGTACGCGTTGTATGGTTTCATCTAAATTATAAGCGGTGCCATCAGGATACACATCAATGAGTTTGATGGTGAAGTCGGTGTCTTTTACGTTTGACGACACATACAAGACAGACTCAATAAAACCAGAAACTTCAACGCCTTCTTCTAAAACATCTGTAGTATACACCAAAATATCATTTCTCGTTTCCATCTGTTGTTGATCGTACGCACCTCCTTGAATTGCATTTCCTGTACAACATACATTCCCTCCATAGGATGGAACGGGTTTCATAGGATCGTAGGTAAAGCTATCTGCAACATCAGCCGTTGCTTTGGATGTGGTTAATTTTCCATCTCCAAAAAGACTATTGGCATTTCCATTACTGTTTAGATAATAGGTGGTTAGTGTTGCTTTTTCTGGAGGCCACGTTTCTGACGCTTGCCATGTGTTACTTCCCATGGTATAATATTGTACTCTCGGTGTTTTCTTCTTAAAATCGGTTTGTTCTCCTTTTAACCACCAATCAAACCAGCTATAAATTTGCTCATCGTAATTGAGTCTGGCATCACCCACACTACGTTCACCTACGATGGTGTTTTGTGTTGCTCGCGTATACCCACAATGCAAGGTAGGCGCAATGACTAAGTATTGATTGTCTCTAATGGTTTTATCTTTCGTAGTATTCCGAACATGATTAAACAATGCTAGATTGGGTGTGATGGAAACATCGTACCAGGAAGCAAACCAAAAACTAGGCACCCCGATTTCCATATCATCGTGATAAATTCCTCCCTCAAACCATGCTGGGTCATTTGGTTTACGACGAATCATTTTATCAAAAATCTCATTTTTACCGTGTATGTTTTTTAGAATATCCTGAATAGGTAAATGGTTGAGTGCTTCCGACATATCAACAGGTGGATTTTCAGGCGCTAGGTCGTAAAACCTAGAAATCCGAATCAAATCTTCTTGTGTAGCTCCCGCCGGAATGCGTGGTTTAAACTTATCATGCTCTACACCATATAACCAGGAGAAGAATAGCATTTGTTCAGCACCCCCGCGATACCAATTTCCTTGTTCGTTAATGGAACCTATTCTACCGACACCCGCACCATACCCTTGAGGCACCATGGCTGCATGCGAAGGGTGATCTAAAGCAGCGACTGCCATTTGCCATTCGGCGGTAGAAGAACAACCTAACGTCCCTATCTTTCCATTGGACCAGAATTGGTTTTTCATCCATGTAAATGCGTCATATCCATCGGTTAATGGAACGCCTAGAATATCCCATTCTCCTTCAGAAAAATAGCGTCCCCGTTCATTTTGGACGACATAGGCATAGCCTCTTTTAACGGCTTCTAACGCTCTTTCAGCTGTTCTCGTTTTTTCTTTTCCGTCTCCCCAAGAATTAAAATTATAAGGCGTACGCGAAAAGATAATCGGCACTTTTTTATCCGTTTTAGGACGGTAAATATCTGTGGCTAGGCGAATACCATCTCGCATGGGCATCATTACTTTTTGATCGACAATCGCAATTTCCTCAAGTTCCTGAAGCACATTGTCTTGTGCCTGTAGTGTATGAATAGCGACTAGGAAATAAATGAGTACAAACGAAACTATAGGTGTGTATATTTTCAATGTATTTGAATTTTTGGTCATAGGTAATTTATTTTCAGTGAGTCGTTTATGTGTGATTTTTCTAAAAGGGGTAACCGCTCATTCGTGCTAGTTCATCATGAAGACGAACGTGTTTGTATAGGATGGACTGGATGGTTACGTACGTAATGTAGCAAATAAAAACCGAATAGGAAATGAAGGCCTGTCCCGCTTTTGAGTATGGAGGGATTTTTTTGGCTTTCATTTATCTTTTTATTCTACTACTATTTTTTATTTCTGTAAATCAAAATACTCAAGATTGTTCCGATGATAAATCCGATGAATAAAAAAGTAGCTAGATATAATTTGCTAGAATCCATTTGAATTTCTATTCCGTTTCCTACTTGGAATTTGGATAGCATTTTAAATTCATTATTGAGTTGAAATATTCTGAGTTTCCAAAGTAAAATTCCACTAACAAGTATTATCCCGCAAGAAATCAAACCTTGTGGTATAAATGTCAGATTTGTTAGTTTTTTTATAATGAGATAGAGTAGAGGAATACTTCCGATTGCTATAGCGAATAAAATTTGAAAATAAAATGGGCTGCTTATATTTCGGGTAACAATTTGGATGTCTTCATTGGCTATTTGGGAAAACGATAAGTCAAAAAAGTAATCTCGAAGTAAAAAACTTATAAAAAAACCTATTAAAATCAGTCCTAAATATTTTAATCCGTTCGTCATCTCTTAAAGGTATGGTAAGGAGTTTGTCTAAAATGAATTATGCATCTTACGTACGTAATGTAGCAAATAAAAACCGAATAGAAAATCTGAGCCCTTTTTGTGAATAAGGGATCACTAGCCATTAATAACACACGATATTAATTACAGTTATTCTGTGCTACTGTATTAGTCCTAAATATATTTTTAATCGAATAATTTTTTTTACAGATTGATACACCTGTTTTTTATACATCGGATTAATTCTCATCTCGTCAAGAATAGAATTGATCGTTTCGATTTCATCAATGGGCATTAATAACATATCATTTCCAGCTTTTGACGCTAGTAAAGGTGCATTATCGATTATAGTAACCGCTTTCATTATATTTAATGCATCTGTTATTATAAGTCCTTTGAATCCTAATTCATTTTTCAGTAAATCTGTTACGATATTTCTCGAGCAACTAGCAGGTAACCCATTCGTATGGTATTTTTTATTATTGGTTATTGTAATATGAGCCATCATTATTGAGAGAACGCCTGCCTCTATTAGCGGAGGGTACACATGTAACTCTTGCAATTCTCCATCTATATACACCGATTTTTTATGAGTGTCTCCCTTGACTAATCCGTGACCAGGGAAATGTTTGGCTGTAGCAATAATTCCTTGGTCTTGAGTTGTTTGAATAAACTGTTTGCTCAATTCTATTACTTTTCCTTTGTCGTTTCCAAAACTTCTATTCTTTATAGCTTCATTTTGAGGACTAATATCAACTACAGGTGCAAAATTTTGACGAAAACCTATTTCAAGCAAATTATCATTAATAATTCTTGCAATAGAATCAGATTGCTTCGTTGTTTTGATATCAATTGTATTTATAATGGGACTTGTTCCTTGTAGTCTACCGTTAAAAAGACTAGGCTCTGCATCGATTGAAAACAGTATGGGTACTTGCTTTTGAGAATCACTAATTCTATTTATGGAATCAATCATTCGCTTATGATTTGCCTTTGTACCTTTTAGAAATACAATACCTCCAATTTTATTTTCGGCTACTAAATTCAAAACAACACTTTCGGGTTTACCTAATTCTCCAGCAGAAGTTACAATCATTTGTGCGACACGAGTGGTGTCATTTAGTGAGTGAAAAACTTCATCCACTTTATGCTCTATAACTGGGTCATACTTATAAAAATCTTGCAATTTATTAGATTGAGCATGTACAGATAAGAAAATAGTAAGTGTGAATGATACGGTTAGCGCTAATTTATTCATTTTATTATTTTGATTGGGTCGTTTATTATCATTTCCAATTTAGTTCATTATATACAAAAGTTTTATATATATGATTAGTTACTTGGTCTAAGTGCCTAATGTAGCAAATACAAATTGAATAGAAAATTTATGCTTGTATGTAGTGTTGATATATTTTTATACCTAAGTCCGCTACTTCGACTACGCTCAGCACAGGTTTCGCGAAAGCGAATATAACAGCATTCAAATACATGCACATACATTCATAAATAAGGTAAAAGTGGGTAGGAATTTGGCTTTTGGTTGGATGTTATAGACTATAGTAGTCCGTATTTTGAAATCATTTTCTCAATTTGAAGTCTATGTCTTAAAATATGAACGATTGCGTGTTCAGTAATAGCTTCTAAATCGTAAGTTGTCCAAGAAGTTTTGATTATCGTATTCATTAATTCGTCATATGTCAAATGCCATTTGTCTTCAAAAGTTTCAACAGTGTATTCAAACATTTTTTCAAGTTCAGTTATTCCTTGTTCAGTTTTTTCAATTTCTATTTTTGGAACAACATAATTATTCCCAAACCTTCTTCTAATATGATTCGCATATACATATCCTGAATTAATCATATGCAAAACTATATTCCTTACTGATTGAAAGTCAACGTCCGTTTTTTCATTAGATACTTTTTGGAATTCAGCATCAGGGATTTGCAAGAGCACGTCTTTTAATTCGTTCAGAGCTTTTTCGTATTCGTCAGTTAAAGCTCCAATAGCTCCTTTTCGATATGTTTTATTCATTTTGGTTTCTAGTTTCCTTTAATTACCGCTAGCGTTGTTCGTGTATGAAACGTAGCAGATTTTATGTTCCTAATGTAGTAAATACAAATTGAATAGAAAAT
>CAYGQJ010000071.1:0-23232 GCA_964351845.1 uncultured Flavobacteriaceae bacterium
GAATTAAATATAATAAAAATACTTAACAATCAATTAATTACGGTTTTACCGTAATTGCTATAGCTACGCTAGGTGTATAAAAGTTCTGTTGTGTGTATGATGATCGTTAGAAATAGTCTCTGCAAAGCAAAATCAAGCTAAAACTAAAAGAGTATTCAGACCTTTCGAGATTGTCTACCGTAGGTAGGCGGAGTCGAGAACTGTTTATATGATAAATGAGTTTCTTCTGTAGCTTTAATAAGGGCAGGATTGGATATCCTTTGGGCTCCTTGTTGCAAATAAGAAACCACGCATCGCAGAAAAGCGATGCTAGTTTTGTATTTTCTGTTCGTTTTAAAAAGTCTTTGACTTTCATAACTCTCAGAAAATACAAAACCACGCTCTTTTTTAAGAGCGTGGTTTCTTGAGTGTCGTGAACTCAACGGGACAGAGTTCGAACTTTTTGAAGGAAGATATTAGCTTAATTCTCTCAAAATCAATGATTATAAATAATGCTTCCTCGCAAAGATTTAATCCCACTTCATCTTCTGTAATCTAACAGCATTTAAAATAGCAAGCAAGGCAACACCAACATCTGCAAAAACAGCTTCCCACATTGTGGCAAGTCCACCAGCTCCTAAAATGAGAACTATAATTTTTACGCCAAATGCTAAAACAATATTTTGCCAAACGATACTTCTGGTAGAACGTCCTATTTTTATGGAGCGAGCAATCTTTGAAGGTTGGTCGTTTTGAATAATCACATCGGCAGTCTCAATAGCAACATCGCTTCCTAAACCACCCATTGCCATACCAACATCACTTGCTGCCAGAACAGGTGCATCATTAATACCATCGCCTATAAAAGCGACTGTTGTATCTGGTTGTGCTTTGAGTTTTTCTACTTCGTTAAGCTTATCTTCTGGCAATAAACCACCTTTTGCCCAATCTATGCCTAATTCCTTAGCAACTTGTTGGGTAATGGAATCCTTATCGCCAGACAACATTATGATTTTAGAGATACCAGCCTCGCGAATTTGCTTAATCGCCTGATGGGCATCTTCCTTGAGTTCATCGGCAATGGTAACATAGCCAGCAAATTTGCCATCGATACCCACCATCACGATGGACTCAATAATGCTATCGGTTTCAGCAGGAACATCTATGCTATTTGAAGTCATCAATGCTTTATTTCCTACCAAAACGGTTTTCCCATTTACACTTCCTTTTAATCCCTTACCAGCAATTTCAGATACTTCTGTAGCTTCATAGTCGGCACCTTCTGCCTTGTATTCCAGAATTGCTTTTGCAATAGGATGTGTGGATTGTTCTTCCATCGCCATCAGGTACTGCATAAATTCAGCTTCCGCAAAAGTGGATTTATTTACCACTTCCTTAATCTTAAAAACACCTTTGGTCACCGTTCCCGTCTTATCCATTACCACGGTATTCACCTTAGTCATTGCATCCAAAAATGATGCGCCTTTAAACAGGATTCCGTTGCGAGATGCAGCACCCAATCCACCAAAATATCCTAGCGGAATGGATATTACCAAAGCACAAGGACAAGAGATAACTAGAAAGATTAAAGCTCGATATAGCCAGTCTCTGAACACATAATCATCTACAACGAAATACGGTAAAAAGGTCAGACCTATGGCTAAGAAAACTACAATAGGCGTGTAAACACGAGCAAATTTTCTAATAAACAACTCGGTTTTAGATTTACGAGCGGTGGCATTCTGCACCATATCTAGAATACGTGCGATAGAGCTGTCTTTAAACTTCTTAGTAGTTTCTACCTCAATAACTCCATCAAGATTGATACTTCCTGCAAATACAGATGCTCCTTTCTGGACGGTATCCGGTTTACTTTCTCCGGTAAGAGCAGCGGTATTGAAAGAACCTTTATCTGAAAGTAATATTCCATCAAGAGGCACTTTTTCTCCTACGCGTACTTGAATTTTTTCGCCTATCTCAACCGTCTCAGGATTAACCGAAATGAAGTCGCCATTTCGATATACTAACGCCTCATTAGGTCGCACATCTAATAAAGCCTTGATATTTCCTTTTGCTCGGTTAACCGCTGCTTGTTGAAATAATTCGCCCACGGCATAAAACAACATTACAGCTACACCTTCTGGGTATTCTCCTATGGCAAATGCGCCCAAAGTTGCAATGGACATTAAAAAGAACTCCGTAAAGAAATCTCCATTCTTAATACTGTTCCAACCTTCTTTTATTACAGGGAAGCCAACAGGGATATAAGCTACGGTGTACCATACGATTCTTACCCATCCTTTAAAGAAGGGAAAAGTGTCAAAATAATCAACTGCAATACCTATTATAAGCATTACAAAACTGAAAATCGCCGGTAGATAAGTTTTCAAATTAGACACTTCGTCTGGACTACTGTGATTGTGTCCATCATCGTGACTGTGCTCGCCCTTATGTTCTTTAGGGTCTATGTCCCGTAAATTTATTTTTTTCTTTTTCATTGACTATTGAATAAGTTAATTATGTCATTTGGTATAGGCATACGTTTTAATGGTGGCACATTTGAACCTCCTGTATTTCCTAGTGGAACGTGATTAATAAACGACTTCCAACCACCAACAACTAATCTGATTATTTGACCAAATACTTCTTTAGTATTCTTTTGCATAAACCCAAATTTCAACATTAACCAATGTGAATAGGTATGCTCAATTGAATACGATTGACCTATAATATGACTCCTTTCTAAATGATACCAAGCAATTGCAAATTGTTCCATTTTCAAATTATTGCGGTACAACTCTAATTCTTTACTATATGCCTGTCTTAGATGTCTTGGTATTTTAATATTGAACCTCATATCCATTGATTTTGAATAAAAGTAGTTTAATAACTAGTGCAACAGAAGTGCATTTATTGACCACTACATTTATCACATATTCCCTTTACGACCAGATTCACATTTTCTGAAACAAACCCATCAGGCACTTTTATTTGAGGGATTTTATGTTCCGTAAGACACACCGTTTCATTGCAATTATTACAATGAAAATGCAAGTGTAAATCTTGGTCAATCTCACAGTTGCAACCACTTTCGCATAGCGCATATTTTGAAATGCCAGTACCATCATCTATTTGATGAACAATTTTCTTTTCTTCAAAGGTTTTGAGTGTACGATATAGTGTGGTGCGTTCCGCTTTCGCGAAAGCGGACTCAATATCTGTTAGTGCTACTGCAATTTCCTTTTCTGCCAAATATTTATAAATCAAAATGCGCATCGCTGTAGGACGTACTTGATGATTTTCTAATGTTTTTTCTATTTCGGTCATTGTTATTTCAGATTACTTTTTATTTTTTTTGCCTTCGATAAAGCTTCCCATCCTTCTTTTGCTGCGTATGGAACAATCAGCAGCGCAGCAATTGGGTCTGCCCACCACCAGCCTAACCAATTCACAAGTAGTAATCCTAATAAAACTACTACCGTTTGATAAAGGCAAATAAATGTATCCTTTGCATCAGCTTTTAGAGCTGGACTGTCCAATCTGTTACCATATTTCCTTTTGTAATAAATCAAAATGGGATTTACGATTAAGGATATTACTAATATCACAACCCCAATAGTTGACCAAGATGCGGTTTCTTGACTTATTAATTTAGATATGGAATCATAGGATATAAAGGCACAGATGAGCGCAAAAGAGATTGCAATGACATAAAGCGTTATCATTTTTCGCTTTTCTACACGTTTCTCATCTATTCCTTTGATTTCGCCGTGCAACCGCCAGCCCAATGTTCCAGCACTTATTACCTCGATGGTGCTGTCAAGTCCCCAGCCAATTAAGGCAGAGCTGTTTGATGTAAATCCTGCGATAAGCGATACGACCACTTCAATGATGTCATAGATGACGTTCCATATCTGTAGGGTTCTGGCTTCTTTTAAATTTCTCTTCCTCGTTTTTTTCATATCTCCTAATGTGAGTGTTCTGTATCGCCTTTGTTCATTTCTGCCATAAGGTAATAGGAATTATTAAATGCAAAACGTGTTTTTGGACTTGGGGTTTCAAAAAAACGTATCGCTATCCAGTCACCATCTTTTTCGCCAGTCATAACTTCTATGCGTGTAAAACTCCACGCATCGCCTTCCCTTTGCGCTGTAAATACATACGTCTTTCCAGCTTCTGTAACTACGGCACTTTCTGGTAGTGCTATAGTCTGCTGGTTGTCAACTTCAATTTTACCTTTTATATACATTCCAGGTATAAGACCGCCTTCTTTGTTCTCAATTTCAGCGTGAACGTGCACTGCTTTGGGATCTTGTTCGAAGGTCTGGCTGACTGAATAAATTTCGGCTTCCAGTTCTTTTCCTGGACGCGATTGAATACTGAAGCGCACTTTTTGTCCTTTTTTAACTTTATCTACATCTTTTTCAAAAACCATTAAATCTGCGTGTACGTGGTCTGTATCTACTATTTCCATCAGATTGGTCTGTGGTTCTACATACTGCCCAGTTTTTATAAATACCTTTTCTACAACACCTGCAATGGGACTGCGTAATGCCACACGCTGGTAAATCGTACCATCGCGCACGCCACTTGCATTGATGTTGTACTGTCGCAATTGCGCTTCAAGGCCTTTTACCATTGCCGTAGATGCCTGATAGTCTGCGGTGGCTTTTTGATAATTCATACCAGATGCCACGCCAGCTTCATAAAGTCTTTTTTGACGTTCGTATTCTTGTTTTAAAAAAAGACTGTTGCTGTAGGCATTTAGGTAATCACTCTGTATCTGAATAATACTGGGATGTGAGAGGTATGCGACCGCTTGGTTTTTTTTAACCTCGTCGCCTTCAATTACTTCTATGGATGCCACATTTGCTCCCGAAAGTGTGGTAATATTAGCTTCGTTTTGTGGTGGCACTTCAAGCGTACCGTTTGCTTCTACATAACCGCTCATATTACGCTGCGCAAGAGTGTCAATTTCCATTTGTAAGGCTACAAACTGTTCTTGCGTAAGCATTACTTCTTTAGCCTCGCCTTCGGTATGGTTTTCTTCATCAGTTTCACCTTCAGAATGGTTTTTTTCTGTTTCAGAATGGGTGGCTTCATCGTGGCCATCTTCAGTTTTTGAGTCGCCACAACTGGTCAATAATAATGCTAGTAGCATCGTCGTAACAGGTATATATTTTATCGTTTTCATCTTTTTAGTTTTGGAAATATTGTAGTTCAAACAAGGCTTTTAAATAATTATCGAGTGCGTCTAGCGCATCCATTTCAGTCTGGATGGCATCCCTGATGATTTGTGTGAATGCCGCATAGTCCAGCGCTCCTTCTTTATATGCCAGCAACGCACCCTTTCGCTGGTCTATGGCAAGCGGCAGCGCTTCGGTTTTATAGAAAAACCAAGTGTCCCGCCATCGCACATAATTTTGCATCGCTTGTGTATATTGAGATTGTAACTCACGCTGTTTATAGGCTGCATCGGTTTCTGCAATCTGTGCATCCAGTTTTGCAGCTTTTGCGCGGCTGCGGTCTGGGCCAGAAAACAGCGGAACGGTAATACCCGCTTGATAGGTGTAGAAACCGCTATTGCCATTTACTCGTTGCAGACCACCTTGCAGATTGAACTTGGGCAATAGATTTGCCCTTGCCGCATCATAGCCTGCCTGTGCTTCGTCTATACGCTTTCGCGAAAGCGATAATTCGGGATGATCATTTAATATTTCAACTGTCTTTGAAATCGAAATTTCATCAGCTTGCAATTCATCAGTAACGGTGTACATCGTATCTGGTGTCAACCATAGGTTTAGTTTTTGAAGAGCGATGAAATATTCTGTTTCTGCCTGTTGAAATTTATTATTGACCCGCAAAGCTTGATTGCGCGCAGCATCATATTCCAGCCTTGAAATAGCTTCCACTTCATAATTGAGTTCTACAGACCGTGCAAACTGATTGTAAATACTGTCCAATTCTCGGTACAAGAGGAACTTCTTTTTTGCCTGAAAACCTTCTGACCACGCTTTTTTAACTTCCCGTTCTATCTGAATTTTAGAAAGTTCAAATGCCGTTTGTGCCAGCTCGATGCGTTGTTGTTGCAACCGTTCTTTGGCACCTATTCCCAGTAGATCAATATTCTGCTGTCCGATGCCTATCAAGGTATAAATGCCCTGACCATTAGCTACTTCCTCACCACCAGTAAATACCTGTGTATTTCCGAAATCATAAGCATTGCCTGTGAGTGCATTCTGTCTTTCAATTTCGAGTTGGCTCGTTTTAAGTACAGGGTAATTCTCTTTGGCAATTTCAACCGCTCGTGATAGTGTGATGGGTATGATACTGTCCTGAACAATACTATCCTGCAAAGGTGCTTGTGATTGTTTCGCTTTTTCTTCGACTGCGCTCTGGGCAGATGCCGAAGCGGTACCACCTAACATAAAACCAAGTATCAAAATTGTAGTCAACGCTTGCGTATTAAATGAACCAATCTTTTTCTGGTCTTTGCGCTCGCGTCTCTTTTCTATAAACGTATAGAGCACGGGAAGAACGACCAACGTGAGTAGCGTAGCTGTAAGCATCCCACCGATGACCACTGTAGCTAGTGGTTGCTGCACCTCTGCACCGGCAGATGTGGAAAACGCCATAGGTAAAAAGCCAAAGATATCTGTAGTAGCCGTGAGCATAATGGGACGAATACGTTCTTTAGTCCCTTTAAATATTCTATCCTTTATACTTACGACACCTTCTTCTTTTAAAGAATTGAATCGGTTAATAAGTACCAGCCCGTTGAGAACTGCGACACCGAATAGCACAATAAATCCTACACCCGCCGAAATACTAAAAGGCATATCTCTCAACCATAAGGCAAACACACCACCGATGGCCGCCAAGGGTATCGCGATGTAAATCATTAAAGATTGTGAAAAGGATTTTAGAGCAAAGTACAGCAGTATGAATATTAAAAACAGAGCGATAGGCACAACGATTATCAAACGATCCTTTGCACTTTGCAGATTCTCAAATTCGCCACCATAGGTAATATAATAGCCCGATGGCAGATCCAGTTCTTCATCTAATCTTTTCTGAATGTCTTTTACTACAGATTCCACATCCCTTCCTCGAGCATTTACACCTACATAGGTTCTTCTATACGTATTATCACGTGAGATTTGCATAGGTCCAGGCACGTATTCAATCTCGGCTATTTCGATAATGGGCACCTGATTTCCATCCTTAAGATCGATATACATATTGCGCAGGTCATCAATACTTTTTCTATGGCTTTCATCAAATCGTACCACGAGGTCAAATCGTTTCTCGCCCTCAAAAATGACACCAGCCGTACCACCTGCAAATGCAGTACTTATGTAATCATTGACTTTTTGAATATCCAGTCCATATTGCGCCATTTTATCTCGCCTAAATTTTACGGTCATCTGTGGTAATCCAGCTGTACGTTCTGCACTCACATCGCCAGCACCAGGAACAGTCTGTATAATAGCTGCCATTTCCTGAACCTTTTTTGACAATACCTCTAAATCTTCGCCATAAAGCTTTACCGCAATGTCTTCTCTCACACCTTCTAAAAGCTCGTTAAACCGCAGCTCTACAGGTTGAGTAAATACTAAATTCACACCCACGAGTTCTTCATTCAATTTATCTCTAATGGCATCTATCAAACCTTCTTTAGTAGAGGCGGTTGTCCAGTCATCCATATCCTTATTAAGGATGATGTACATATCTGCAATGTCCATAGGCATAGGATCTGTAGGAATATCTGCTACACCTATACGTGCTGTGACTGTTTTAATTTCAGGGAAATTATCTAATAGAATGTTTTCTATTTTTTTGGAAACTTCAATGGATTCTGACAGCGAACTTCCTGGTCTTATGAGGGCCTGCATTGCTAGATCTCCTTCATCGAGCTGCGGCACAAATTCTCCACCCATATTAGAAAAGATAAAACCTGCGATGACAAGTAAAACTGCCGCGGCTGATAAAACGATTAGTTTCAGCTTAAGTGCTCCCTTTAACAATGGCATATATGCACTATGAACAGCACCTATTATTTTATCACTTATTTTTTCGAGCCAGCGCTCAAACCTACCGAACCAGTTTTTGGTATTTTGTACTGGTTTCATAAAAAGCGCAGACATCATAGGCACATAAGTAAGACAAAGAATAATGGCACCTATCATTGCAAACCCAAAGGTGTATGCCATAGGTTTGAACATTTTACCTTCTACACCTGTAAGAAAAAGTATGGGTGTAAAAACTATGAGAATAATGATTTGTCCAAAAAAAGCAGAACCCATCATTGTGCTTCCCGCTTCATAGGCTACTTTATCCATTATGTCTTGATTGAATTTTAACTTGCCAGACCTAATTCGTTTTTGGATCTCATACACCGTTCCTTCTATAATAATCACTGCACCATCTATGATGATTCCAAAATCAATAGCTCCCAAACTCATTAAGTTTGCCCATACATTAAACTGCTTCATCAGGATAAAGGCAAAAAGTAAGGACAGTGGTATGGTCGTGGCTGTTATGATTCCGCCTCTTAAACTACCCAGCAATAAAACAAGGGCAAAAATCACAATCAAGGCACCTTCTAGTAAATTGGTTTTAACCGTATCTGTAGTTCGCGCAATTAGCTCGCTACGATCAATTATTGGGACGATGCTTAGTCCTTCTGGCAGGGATTTTTCAATTTCTGCCATACGATTCTTCACATTTTGAATGACTGCATTAGGATTAGAACCCTTAAGCATCATTATAATACCACCAACAGCTTCCTTACCGTCCTGTGTAAATGCACCATAACGCACTTGATTCCCAAAATGGACACGCGTTGCCACATCTCCAATAGTTATAGGAACATTACCTTCATTAGTAATCGAGATATTCTTAATGTCCTCCAAAGAGCGAATTAGACCTTCGCCTCTTATGAAATTTGACATTTTATTTTTTTCTATATAGGCGCCACCAGTATTGACATTGTTCATAGCAAGAGATTCATACACTTGTGAAATGCTGATGCCCATACTGTTTAACTTCTCTGGATCTACAGCAACCTCGTACTGTTTAATACTACCGCCATAAGAGTTAACTTCTACCACACCTTCCAGCAAAGTAAGTTGTCTTTTGATAACCCAGTCCTGCACGGTGCGCAGTTCCATAGGCGAATACTTAGTTTCAAAACCTTCTTCTGGTTTTATGGTGTATTCATAAATTTGACCTAACCCAGTGGAAATAGGACCCATAGACGGACTTCCAAATTTTTCAGGAATGGATTCGCCCAATTCATTAAGTTTTTCCCCTACCAGCTGTCGAGGAAGATAAGTCCCCATATCGTCTTCAAAAACGATGGTTACTACAGAGAGTCCAAAACGTGAGATAGATCGTATTTCGGTAACGCCTGGCAAATTACCCATAGATAATTCTACCGGATAGGTTACAAACTGCTCGATATCTTCCGTTCCCAGATTGGGCGATTGTGTGATGACCTGTACCTGGTTATTGGTAATATCTGGCACAGATCCAAGATTTACTGTTGCCATAGACCAAATACCGACTCCTATAAGAGTTAAGGTAAACAAGCCAATAATAAATTTATTATTGATTGAAAAATCAATGATTTTATTAATCATTTAATTGTGGTATTAATTCAGTTAATAAATGGGTGTACGCTTTCGCGAAAGCGAAAACAAATAATATCTCCCAAAGGGAAACATTACAACAGGATATAGCTATCCTATAAAAACTGAATTATGCCCGTGGTGGTTGTAATAGGGAAAGGGAAATATCCTTGCCTATACTGTCAAAATAAACCGTAGAAAGTTTATAGTCTGCTGGATGGTAAAGGTCTAAGATATTTAACCCAAAATCCAACGTGTGAACGTGACAGCAGTGACAATGACAAAAAGGAGAACACATATCAAGTAGATTGTGGTCGTGATCGCCTGTATCACTTTGTGAAAATTCTATTTGCGTGCTATCCTCAGAAGAGTCAACATTTGCATCACTGCAAGGCGCAAAATTAAGCGCAAGCAGATAAAATGAGAATATGAGCGTAAAGATTTTCACAATACAAAGATAACAGAATTATAATGCAACTGGTGTGCAAAGGTTTTTATTTGATTTCCTCAATCACACTACCACAAGTAAGCATTGCATCGCCATAATAGGGATTGCGTATATCCTTCTCAGCACTTAGCCAAACTGCGCCTTTATTATTATTTGCCATTGGGCATTTCTGAACATATAGCATCGCATCAGTTCCATTTATATTCATCGCAATGGGCACCATATTTTCATTTAATATCACAAAATGGTCACGTTGATTTTCCAGATTGTCATTCGCTGAAATGGCATCGAGCATTTCGACACTTTTCTTGATATGTGATTGTTCCATACTACCGAGACTTTTAATATCTGCGGACTTTAAGGATACTGATGTCGCTTTCGCGAAAGCGGAAACCTGATTTGCATCGCTCGCTACCAAAGCATCTTTCATCTGTAAATAAGGCTTGAGCGCTTGTTTAAATTGCCTTTGAAAATTCTCTGAAAATTCCATTTCCATTTCAGACATTGGCATCATAGCATCCTCTTTCTTTCCCTGATTCATCATAGAGTTTTTGCCTTGTAGCTGTGCTGCTGCGTCTACCGTAAAGGTTCCGTTGGTCACAATCTCATCGCCATTTTGTAAGCCCTCTGTTACAGCATAATTTTCGCCATTACGATTTCCGATGGTTACTTCACGCATTTCAAAAACGGGTTCGTTGGGATTGGTTTTTATATAGACCAATGAGCGTTCGCCTGTCCACATTACGGCACTTGCAGGAACTGTTATCACTTCGTTAGTCATCATCATTTCCCCTTTGAGCTTACCCGTTACAAACATTCCTGGTTTAAAGAGGTCATCTGTATTTTTTAGTGTTGCTCTTACGGTAACCGTTCTCGTTGCATTGTTTAGTATGGGGTCAATAAAAGAAACCGTGGCGTCAAATTCTTTATTGGCGTAGGCATTGGTTACTACCTTTATTTTCTGACCTACTTTTAAATCTGAAATTTGATTTTCATAGGCATCAAATTCTGCCCAGACCGAATTCAAATTGCTTACTTTCAAAATGGGCTGACCTTGTTTTACATAGTCGCCTTCACGTGCCATCACTTCTGAAACAGTACCTGAAACGCTCGCATAGACAGGAAAGTTATCGCGTACTTTTCCTGAAGTTTCAATCGCATTAATTTGGGCTTCTGAAAGTTTCCATAGTTTCAATTTGTTGCGTACAGCTTTATACAATTCAGGCTGCGATTCTTTCAATGAAGCTGTTGTGAGCAATTCTTGTTGTGCAGCGACCAGATTTGGCGCATAAATGGTGGCTAGCAATTGACCACGATTTACTTTTTGACCTTCATAATTGACATTCAGACGCTCGATACGCCCATCAAAATAGCTTGCTTGTACGGCATTGTTTTCTTCGTTGGTGGCGATTTTGCCAGAAAGCGAAATCATTCCATCGTCTTCAGACATAGTGCCATTACCCACAATAGTAGTTTGAATGTTGGCCAGTGCCATTGCGTTCTCTGTCATTTTAATCTCATTAACTGCAAGACCATCTGCACCAGATTCAGCAGGTATCAAGTCCATTCCACATATAGGGCAGTCGCCTGGTTCGGGCTGCATAATCTGTGGGTGCATTGAGCAGGTCCACATTTGGTTTGGCGACTCGCCAGAATGGTCGTGGGTATCTGACATTTCAGAAACGTCCTTGTTTGCATTTGCTTCACTACCGGAATTACCAAAAATAAGCCAGCCTGCCAGTAGTCCCACGATTACTGCAATTCCTATATATAAAATGTTCTTATTCATACTATTTTTTGTTTTGTAAACGTTCAATCATTGCATTCATCTCTTCAATCTCCTTACGTTGTGCTTTGATAATCTCCTCTGCAAGTTTTTTTACTTCTGGATCTTGTATATCTGCACGCTCACTTGTCAGTATTGCTATTGAATGGTGTGGTATCATTGCTTTCATCCAGAGTATATCGCCTACGGTAGATTTTTGCTCACGCACTAATCCTAAAGCTCCAAGAAACAACACAACACTACCTACTAGAATAGCTATATTCTTCTTCTTATTTTTATACATATTAAGCATAAATAATAGCATTATTACAGCCATAGTAGAAATACCTAAACAGACCATATAAAATCGAGTAAGACTAAATCTTACGTGATCAAATTCATAAGTATTTAAATACATTGTAATGTACATTGCTATAAATGATGCTCCCAGCATCAAGAAAAACTTAGTGTACTGGCTCATTCCTTCTTTGTTGTTGTGTTCGTTTGAATTCATAATAGTTTATTTTAAAGTAATTATTTACGTTTTGTTTTAATGATTTTTTTAATTGTGGGTGAACTTGTGTACCAAAGTAGAAATCCACTTAACACCGTTATCAAGCCTAAAAGCGAAAAAGCCCTTAGCACAATTGTATTAAAATTGTCTCGACCTTGATAGTCCATAGTATGCGTCATCCAAAGAAAATCGAACCAACGCCAATCGCGATGACGTACGGTTTGAAAAGCTCCATTCTCAATCGCCACATAGGCTTTTAAATTTTCATCGGTTTTATATGAAATCTCATAAGCCGGTAATGGTCTTCCACGGTACTCGTGGTGGTCGCCTACAGATTCAATCCGTTGTATTTGGTCAAATTCTAAATCGGCCAACATATAGCGTTCTGCTACTTTGATTGCTTCTTGTTCTGTGAGTTCCTTTTTCTTTGTTCCTGTAAGTGCATTGTAAAGCACAGTCTCATTAATCCAATAATAGGGCGCATCCGCTATTTCAAGTAATTCTAATGATTGAATCGGTTCCTGAATATTTAGTTGAGAACTTCCCAGTAAATCTGAAAATGCAGTTTGTTCAGGAATCTCTTTTTTGAAATGGTCGCCGTGAATCTCATCAATATCTGTCCAGCTGAAATACATTCCACTAATTGTCCACATCAAGAACTGAATACCTAAAAAGATACCCAGATAGCGATGCGCTTTTCTTATTTTAAGTGCTGTTTTTCTTTTGACCATTTTATTATACTTCAAAAGGAAATTCAACAAGAACCTTTTCCCAACTCAAGCTAATTGTTCCTGAATCATTGGTAGTCTTTGTTACCTTGTATTCTAAATGTTCCTTGATTTCTTCGGAAATTTTTGGGGTTACTTTAAATCTCATCACATCATCTTTCTCATTATATTCATCTTTACCGTGCTGGTTCCAGTTGGAATTAAAAATAATTGTCCATTCCTCTTGATTCGGAATAACAAAGAACCCGTATTTCCCTGCCTTCAACTCTTTACCATCAATGGTCAAATCCTTATTGGTTTCTATCCAAGTGGCCATATGTGCGCCCGCTTGCCAAACGGTATTATAAGGAAGTAAACCGCCAAAAATGATACGTTTACGAACTCCTGGGGATGAATAATCAATATGAATATGCGCATCGCCCACCATCGCCATTGCGCTTGTATGCGGACTCAATGGTTTTTTCTTAGCAGGTTCTGCACTTGTTGAATTTTGCTCTGTTTTTTCGGTAATGGGCAATTCTTGTGCTTCCTTTGAAGTTTCTTTACAAGAAGCTAAAAGGATAATACATAATAGAATAATACTGTTTTTCATTATATAGGATGGTTTAGTTAATTGATTTTGTTCTGAGTCTAAGTGCGTTTGCTATTACAGAAACTGAACTAAAACTCATTGCCAAAGCCGCAATCATAGGCGATAATAGAATTCCGAAAATTGGGAATAATACACCTGCCGCAATCGGTACACCCAGCGTGTTGTATATCATAGCAAAAAATAGATTTTGTTTTATGTTACGCATAACTTTGTGGCTAAGGTTTCTTGCTTTCACGATACCGTGCAAATCGCCTTTTACAAGCGTAATCATCGCACTTTCAATAGCGACATCGGTTCCTGTACCCATTGCGATACCTACATCACTTTTTGCGAGTGCTGGTGCGTCATTGATACCATCGCCCGCCATTGCGACCACTTTACCCTGTTCCTGTAATTTTTTGACTTCTTCTAACTTGTTTTCCGGTAACATTCCCGCTTTGAAGTCGGCGAGATTGAGTTCGCTGGCTACTGCTTGGGCGGTGTCGTGATTATCTCCAGTGAGCATTATTACTTCAATGCCCTTATCCTGTAACTCTTTGATTGCCTTGGCACTCGTTTCTTTTATTTTATCGCCAATAACCACATAGCCTGAAACTTCGCCATCAATGGATAAATACGAAACCGTTTTTCCCTGTTTCTGAAAAGACTGTGCTTCGCTCTCCATTTCAGATGATAGCTTGGCATTGGCGTACTCCATCATTTTGGCATTTCCTAAATCGAGCTTCTTGCCATCAACTGTTCCTTCCACACCTTTTCCTGTAATTGCACTAAAGTTTTCGGTTTTTGATATTTCGACATTCTGCTCTTTTCCATATTTCACGGTAGCTTCGGCAAGGGGATGCTCACTGGAACTGTTTAGGGATGCGATAAGATGTAGAATTTCGCTTTCGCGAAAGCGAGATTCATCAAACGACCCAACTTTCTCAACCGTAGGTTTTCCTTCGGTAATGGTTCCGGTCTTATCTACGATAAGGGTGTCCACTTTGTCCATTTTCTCTAAGGCTTCGGCATTTTTAATCAAGACACCATTTTGTGCTCCTTTACCAACACCTACCATAACGGACATAGGCGTTGCCAATCCCAATGCGCAAGGACAGGCAATAATCAATACGGCAATGGCATTTACCAACGCATAAACATAAGCTGGCTCTGGACCCCATATTGCCCAGACAATGAAAGTGATGACCGCAATGATAACCACTACAGGTACAAAATATCCTGAAACGGTATCTGCCAATTTCTGGATAGGGGCGCGACTGCGACTGGCATCGTTTACCATATGTATGATTTGGGAAAGCAAGGTGTCGCTACCTACTTTTTCGGCTTCCATCAAGAAAGACTGGTTCCCGTTAATGGTACCGCTACTCACTTTATCATTTACATATTTATTAACTGGAATAGGCTCTCCCGAAATCATTGATTCATCTACTGTAGTTTCTCCTTCGATAATTTTGCCATCCACAGGAATTTTATCTCCTGGCTTCACACGTAGTATATCTCCTTTTTCAATCTGGTCTATGGAAACTTCTTCTTCATTTCCATCAACTACGCGTACAGCTTTGTTGGGTGCAAGTTTTAATAATTCTTTGACTGCTGAATTAGTTTTGCTATGCGCACGGGCTTCCAAAACTTGACCCATCAATACCAGCGTTAGAATAACAGTAGCGGCTTCAAAATACACGTGAACCGCACCAGATTCTGTTTTAAACTGTTCTGGAAAAAAGTCTGGAAACAGCATCCCAAAAACACTAAAGAGCCACGCCACGCCTGCACCTATACCGATTAAGGTGAACATATTGAGATTCCACGTTTTGATACTTCGGTAGGCACGTTCAAAGAACATCCAAGTGGCATAAAACACTACTGGAATGGAAAGGCCAAATTGAATCCAGTTCCACCATTTCTGTTCCATTACATCGTATAGCGGATTGTTTGGAATCATCTCACTCATAGCGATTAAGAAAATAGGAAGCGTAAAAGCTACCGCTATCCAAAATTTCTTAATCAACTTATTATATGTTTTCTCTTCGGCAGATAAATCAGGTTCCATCGGCACTAAATCCATTCCGCAAATTGGACAAGCTCCAGATTCATCCTTGATGACTTCTGGATGCATAGGGCACGTCCATTGCTCTGAAGTCGTTGCTGACAAATTTTGCTCTTGGACTAAATCCATTCCGCAGACTGGGCAGTCGCCTGGCTTGTCGTAGGTTTTATCTCCTTCACAATGCATTGGGCAATAGAAAGTTCCTCTAACTTTCCCATTAGGTTTTTGCATTTTCGCGGAAGCGGAATCATCTTTATGATGATGCTCGCCTGATTTGTGAATACTGTACGTACCGCCATCTTCTTTCAATGCTTTCTGAAATGTTTCGATAGAAATATGAGATTCCATTTCGATGGTCGCCTCTTCTTTTTCTAAATTAACCGAAGCATTGGTCACACCTTTCACTTTTGAAAGTGTCTGCTCAACGTGATTTCGGCAACCGTTGCAGGTCATTCCTTGTATTTGATAGGTGTGTTTCATTTTATCTTAATTTTTTTCGCATTGATTCGGAAATATTTTCTGCATAGACGCCATAGGCATCGACCAATAATCCCTTCATCCCATTTTTTGATGAAATAGCATACAGAACGCTGTTGTCATCAGTACTGCTCATTCCTTCAAAGCGATGCATCTCATCTACATCAAAATCTTCTGGATGTAATTTTAGCTTTAGCGCATTACATTCAATGTGTCCCGAACATAAATTAAAATCATTTGTATAACCTTGCTCTTGCAAATAAGTCATTGTTTCAGAAAGCGTATCAAAAGTTTGCATAAATGCTTTAGAGTTTTAGGGATTTATTAATGCTATATTTAATTCTCAATTCATATAATCATAACAAAAGAGCATTATACTATTGGTTCAATTTTTTAAATGAAGTATGAGAGTGTATGATTTTCCATTCACCATCTATTTTTTCTAAAATAGAAGTCGCAGCTCCTTTACTTCTAATGGTTCGTTCCTTAGTTCCTTTACCTTCGTCTGTTTTTAAAACTATGGTATACAGGTAATTTTCAGTTGTATAAGCATAGGGTAAATTCACATTTACATCAATATTATAATCTGAAAATGTAAAACTTTTAAAGTGACTCAATTCTGGACCCAAATGACCATTTATATACTCTGTATAAGTCCCTTCCACTTTACCTTGTTCAAAAATAGTAGCGTCCTGAGTAAAAAGCTCGAACGTCCCGTCGGTAGTTAGATTATGAATGGCATCTTTATACGATTTCATAACTTTTAAAATCGCTTCCTTTTCTGTATCCGCATTTGTATTTTGACTATAGACTTGACTACTTGCAAATAGCAATAGGGTTAAAAATGTTGTAAGTTTCAATATTTTCATACTTTTAGTTTTTAAGGGTTATTTATTTACTCTTATTCTATTCACATTTGCAATTCCAAATACCAACACGAAAAATCTAAGTAATATCTCAAGCGTTACTAAAATTTTTGCTGGAATCGTAATTGGAACTATATCTCCAAAGCCCACAGATGAAAATGTGACAAGACTGAAATAGGATAAATCGAAAAATTTCGAGAGTCCATTTTCACCGACACTATTATTTATTTTGAAATGTGTAGCATCCAAAAATTGCAATGCTGTAAAATCTATTGCAAACGACAAAATAACTAACAAAATCAAATATCCAAACAAGACCAGTACGTGGCTCAATAGATGGCTCTGACCAATTATCTTCATTAGTTGGCTAAGGGATAAGGCTATAATGAATCCTATCTTTAGTAATGTTAATGACAGAAGGATAATTATAGCATAAGACTCTTCCATAGTAGGTAGCGCATACAGTTTGATTATTGAAGCAATAACAAGCACCAATAGAACATACCTTGAGCTATTGAAAAGCTGCCGATAAAACGCTCCTGTGGTTTCTATGTCTTTTTTTTTATCCATACATTTTCACGTAACTCTAAGTTTTCATTGTAGGTCTCTGCTTCAATAGCATTTTACTATTTCTTTAAGCATATATATTGTGCCTGAAAAGGGAAGGGTTCTAACTAACCAACCATCAATGAAAAAATTCCCTTCCCGTATCAGGACTTTACTCTAAATCATCTTTTAAAGTTTTCATATAGTTCAATACTGTTTCCTTTTCCTCTTTTGAGAAAATAGCGTCCCTATGAATGAGCGTGTAGCTATCTAAGGGCATCTCGCCGTTTTCTATCTGCTTAATGATAGAGCGCAGTTTACTCTTCTTTCTTCTGTCTGAATAGTTGTCCCATTCGTTAAAATTTAATTCTGCTTTTCCTTCTTTAATATGGTCTTCCAAAAACCAAGCTGCTGGCTGAATTTTGCTGTACCAAGGATAAACTGTGTTATTGCTATGGCAATCATAGCAGGACTGCATTAATTGATTCTCAATTTCAGACGGCACTTTATTTACCAAGACAAAATCAGTTTCAGGTGTCGTATAGCTTTCATTTTTATCCGTCGGAAAAAACTGAATTACAACAAGAGCACCTAATGCTATCCACGCTATGATTTTTAAAACTTTCAATTAGTTTATTTCTCGTTGTACTTTACCGCATTTTAACATCTGGCTACCATAATAGGGATTACGCACTTCCTCTTTTGTACTCAACCAAGCTGTACCACCATCATACATTGGGCAAAATTGTTCGTAGAGCTTTTTATCCGTTCCGGTAATGGCTACCATATCGGTAACGTCCTTACTCAAAATCTTAAAATGCTCTCGTTGATGCTTGATATCGCTTTCGCCAATATGCTCTGCGTGCTCTGTGGCATCTTCAATAATGTCTTTCAATTCACTTTGTTCATTATCAGAATAGTTGGATGCATCAAAAGCTTTCAGTGATTTCGCTAATGTGTTACCAAGCTCTTTTGCTTTGCCATTGTCATCGTTTACAAGCGCATCTTTTAAGTTGAAATAATCATTCAGGATTGCTTCTGCTTTTGCGTCTTGGTTGTCACTCATCGCCATATCGTCCTTGTCATCCATAGATTCTTGGTGCATCTCATTGCTCATCGGCGCAGCAGCCTCTTCTTTGTTTCCGTCTTTACAGGAAGCTGTTAAAATCATTGTGACAGCCAGTGCCATTGTACTCATTGTTCTTTTTACTGTTTTCATTTTCTTTGTTTTAAATTATTACTTTTTAAAATCGGGCTAAAAGGCCGCCACCCCAGCCATATCGGTTATTGTAATTTGCCTGTAACGAAAAGTTTCGGGATACGATATATGAGGCTCCCACCAGCCATTGCGTTTCCCCCTGATAGGATGTGTCTCCAATATCGTTCACCCAACCAAAGTCAGCTCGGTATTCGTATTCGCCTTCCAGAAAAATTCTCGGAAAAATCAAGAATTCCCTGTCCAGACGAATTCTTGGCCTTAGTTGGTGGTCCATACTGACATCCACATTAAAACGGTACGGTGTAAAATATTTTACACCCACCAAACCTACTGTATTGAAGGTATCATAAGAATCGGGTGTTGAAGTTTCTGTATTTACCCCTACATACAGGCGCACCCAATCATTCAGGTATCTGTTATAGTTTACTTCTGCTTCAAGATTTTTGTCATAATCAAACTCTGCCCTTAAACCAAAGCCATTTCGGATATTGCTTGACATCAAAAAGAGTTCATTAAAATTTGAGCCTGCACGCAACAATCCCCAAGAATAATAATGGTCTGTCTCATTGATAAGTTTCTGCATTGGATAATCTCTCATTCTTTCGTCCCTTGGCGTATCGTAACTAAACACACGGGCCATACCACCCATCATATGATATAATACGTGGCAATGAAAGAACCAATCGCCATATTCTTCGTTATAGAATTCTATGACCACCTTCTGCATTGGTGGTACATTGACGGTATGTTTTAATGGGGAACGTTCGCCATTTTCATTGATGACTCTAAAGTAATGTCCGTGCAAGTGCATTGGATGGTGCATCATCGTGAGGTTATTAAGTGTAATTCTGGTTACCTCGCCACCTTTTATATTTATCTTGTCGGTTTCTGATAATGGCACGCCGTTCATACTCCAAACATAGCGTTGCATATTGCCGGTTAGATTCAACAGGATGTCGTTTACTGGCAAATCATCTTTATAAGTAGTATTCTCTTTTGCTTTTAAAAAATCATAATTAAAATAGGTTTTACGAGTTTCGTAATCAAATGAGGAAGAATCCTTCTGCATCTTTGACATATCGTGCTGCATATGGTCTTTCATTTTATCTGAATCTCCTCTGTGATTCATTGCCATTGAGTCTTTTTTCATTCCCTTCGTATCATCCATCTTCATCTGATCGTTCATTTTGCTGTCTTTCATTGACATCTTATCTTGCATCCCCATTTTCATCTCGCCGTCTTTCATATTCATCTTCATTCCATACTTCTGCATTAAAACTTCAGGTGTATTCTTTTTTTTGTTTCCTACCATTGCAGGTGCACCCATTTTCATATCCATTTTGGCCATTTGCTTCATCATCGCTACCTTATCAGGTCTATCAATTCTTTTGGCTGGATAGAGAGTGCCATTACCTAATTGTATAGAAGTATGACCAGAGCCATCTTGAGCCGTAGCGGTAACCTCTAAAGTACCTTCGGGAATAGTAACGATAACATCATACGTCTCAGCTATACCAAAGAGAAATCTGCTTTTAGAAACGGGCTGCACATCAACACCGTCACTTGCAACTAACAATGGATTACCACCACCGAAATCTACCCAGTAGTAAGTAGAAGCCGAGGCATTGATAAAGCGAAGACGTACTTTTTCTCCTGGTTTAAATTCTGGATATTCGGCAAGTGATTTACCATTGCTCAAGAATGCGGGATAATAAATGTCTGCTATATCAGCACCTTCCATTCTATCGCGCCAGAACTTAAATTGTGCTCCCAAGGCACCTTCTTTGATGACTCTACTTAATGGAACTGCTGTTCCTTTTTTAACTTGATACCACTCATTCCCCCTTTTAAGGTTTCGCAATACATTCATTGGGTCCTCGTTGGTCCAATCAGATAGAACAACTACCAAATCTTTGTCATAATCCAATGTTTTTTCTTTAGGTTGAATGACTATTGAACCATAAACACCGCTTTGCTCCTGTAGCATCGTATGGGAATGGTACCAATAGGTTCCTGATTGATTAATAGGAATTCTATATTGAAATGTTGTACCGGGCTTTATTGGCGGTGTTGTTAAATACGGTACGCCATCATAAAAGTTGGGAAGTATCAACCCGTGCCAGTGTACTGAGGTTTCTTCATCCATTTTATTGGTTACATTAATGATGGCAAGGTCGCCTTCGTTAAATTCCAAAACCGGTCCAGGAATACTACCATTGATAGTCATTCCTTTAGCGGTTACACCTGCGAGTGTCATTTCATTTTCTTCAATGGTAAGGTTGTACTCTTTAACAGATCTTCCTTCTTCTTTTCTGTCTTGTCCGTTAGTTCCCACTTGGGCAAATACTGTTGAAGAAAATAGCAGTAGTGAAATAATTCTTAGCATTTTCATAGTTTTCTTAATGTTTTTGTTTAACAAAAATATTATTGATATTCAATTTGCTGTGTTATAATTCTGGTTCATATCTATATAATCTTGTCTAAAGGATTTCTAAAATTTTTATGACCATCCTTATATTCGCTTAGGCTCATCCCTGTCTCACCCTTAAATTGTTTGCTTAGATGATTGACGTTGCTGTAATCGAGCAATTGGCTTATTTCTGTGAAATTATAATGGGGTGTTTGGATAAGTTCCTTGACCTTTTCTATCTTCAGTTTGATAAAATATTTTTCAATAGTGATGCCCTCGGTAATGGAAAACACCTTGCTGATTTTTGAATAGTCCTTTTGTAATTTATCCGCAAGAAAATCGGATAGCTTACCATCAATTTCAAGGGGCATTACATTCAATAACTTTATCAACTCAATTTTTACTTGCTCGGTCAATTTATCCTCAGTAGAAGCGATGAGTGCAAATCCATTTCTTTTTAAAATTTCGGTAAGTATGCTCAATTGTTCTTTTTCATTCATATCTAATCGAAGCCTACCCAACTCAATATCCAACAGACTAATGTGAGCCTTAAACAGTTCATCTTTTAAGACCTTGATGCAGCGGTCACACACCATATTTTTTATGTAGTAATCCTTTGCCATCGTTAGTTGATTAGGTAATTAATAATTGACTGCTGTACATAATATTGCTGCACAGAAGCTATTTGTTCCATCTGAAATTTCAATTGCAGTTCCTGTATATCGAGCACATCGTTAAAATCTATCGTTCCCGTTTCATAATTCTTGATAAGAATTTGCTCGGCATCTTTTGCTTGCTTTAAATTCTTAGTTTGGGTATTGAATTTAATTCGCGCCTGGTTGCGTTGGGATATCGCTTTCGCGAAAGCGGATTCCAAAACATTAAATCGTTGCTCTTTTTGGGTTTCGATTTCCTGTTGGCGTATCTCATTTTGCCTTGATATAGACTTGTACCTATTATTAAAAATGGGTATAGAAACTGAAACCATAGGCATCAACACATCTTTACCGTTGTCTATAGGATTCATATCGCTACGTTCTGTAACTGGCAAGTAGTCCACACCAAAGCCAATCATAGGTAGGCTCTCACGTTGATTGAGCAATTCTGATTGTGCTATGGATTCGTAGAGCTTATCGTATTTGAGCAGTTCAGGATTGAGTGATAAAGCTTCCGTACCGTATATAGGGTCACTATCTGGAATTTCCATTGCTGGAACTAAATCAACCGTCCTATTTTCATCCCGATTGAGAAGATTATTGAATGTTGTTTGTTCTGCGCCAAATTCCTCTTCCAATACCTCTCTTTGCTGCTGTAATTCATTTTGACGAATCTGTAATCGCAATACATCTACCGCAGATGCCTTGCCCACTTCTACCGAAGTCAGTGCAAGACGCTCATAAGTTTTTAATAGTTGGATGTTCTCGTCGAGTACCTTTTGCTTTGCTCTTGTTTCATACAACCTGTAATAGGATTGCGCTACTGATAGCGCCAATTTTCGTTTGGCGATTGTGATTTCCACATATTCAGCTTCGGCTATTGAAGTCGCATAATTTTCACGTGCGGTAACGGTACCAAACCAGGGCAACATCTGTTTTACACCTATCCGAGCTCTTTGTGCGCCCACCCTTGTTTCTGGCTCACTTACAAAATAGCCTGCGCTTACTTCCGTATTAGGTAGCCAGTTTGCTTCATTGACCTTTTCTTCGGCAATATTGTAGCGTAGTTCAAAAGCCTGAATTTCTGGATTGTTACTTACGGCTTCTTCAATATAGCTTTGTAGTTGTTGCGCCTGCCCGCTGATTGAAATCAGTCCAATGCTCATTATTAGTAGTGCGTTCAGATGGGCTTTCGCACTTCGTCGTAGTACATATTGAGCGTAGTCGAAATGCTCAGCATAAACTTCAGCGGAAACAAACAAAAGACAGATTATGATTTTAATATTTTTCATTTGTTTGCTCTTTTAAGTTGGTATTCTTTTTTCCAGCTATATAGAACTGGTAAAAGGAAAT
>CAYGQJ010000072.1:0-13727 GCA_964351845.1 uncultured Flavobacteriaceae bacterium
TGAAGCTGCTATTGGACTCTTAGAGATTATGATAGACCATGTATCATAAACATAGCTATAATTTAAAAAAACGGGTATTAGTACCCGTTTTTTTTTTATACCACCTCCCTATTTTTGCCATGACAATTTATGGTGTGGACACTAAGGGAAGAATATGCACAGTCATCACACCTACTTTTAATACCGTATAAGCTCATATAGTGCTTTGCATATTCTAGGTTCCTCCCCTAATATATATTGAGAAACCTGATATGTTAAGGCCCTGATAGTATGAATTATAAATAAAAAAAGTATTTTAGCACTTGAAACTATTAACCTATTTTTAAATTAATCATGAAAAAATTACTCGCACTCGCCTTTATCACCATGCTATGTATAGCATGTAGTGTAGAAGAAGAAACAACACCTAACGAAGATACAAACCTTGAAGTAGTCCTTGAAAACTACAAAGGAGTATTTACCACGGTAGATGGTCAAACCAGAGGTATACTTGATGTAACAGTTGCTGAAGATAATCTATCTGCTTCAGGAACACTTACCTTATCTACTGGAGAAATTATCATGATCGACACCGATCAAATTACAGATCTAGGAAACAGAAAAGAATTGACCTTTACATCTAATGATCTTTCGTTTACCATGACTACTGGTGAAGAAGAAGAAATTATGGAGATAGATACTGCTACCTTTAGAGGTGCAGAGAGTGCTATTTTAGTAGGACAGAACACACAAAGAGCGCCATTAGATCCTGTTTTAGGGACCTATGTATGTCTTGATTGTCCTGAGCCTCTCAATAATATGTTAACACAAACATTTAACCTTATAATTAGCGCAGCAGATATGTCTGGCAATTCTACAATAACATCACAAACTGCCCTTGGAGGAACCATTTATAACGGAGTTGCGACACAATCAGGTTGTGTTGTAAGCGGAGGGCAAACTACATGTAACTTAACGAGTGGCACTACTCCAGGAATGGTCGGTACCGCTTTTAATCCAGGTGGTGGCCCTGTTATTTGGTCAGGTACCCATACATTTGATAATGGTCCTTCTGGGCCTAATGACTGCTCAACAGTATCAGGAACATGGTCTTGGAACGCTTCTACGATAGGAACTGTAGGAGGTAATTTTACTAGTACATCATCAGGAGATTGCCCACCACCACCTGTAACACTTCTATTTGAAGGTTTTGATAATGCTATAGGAACCGCACCAGTATCTGGATATGTAGTTCGTGACGTGAATTTTGGAGGTGAACCTACAGATGCGAATGTTATAGAGTTTAATTTAAATAGATCTGACCCGATGTTTCCTGTTAGTGCTGACTATTTTGGAAGAGTGCAGGCATCAGAATTAAACAACTCTAATCCTGCAATTTCTATTGGCAATATACAAGGAACTCGTTTCTTTGGTATTCAAGATGCAGATAGTACTACCGCCCCTGCTAATCCTAACGGAAATACTGATAATTTGACTGTAAATTGGTTTAATATTGATGTATCTTCTGTATCTACTATGACTGTATCAGCATTTTTTGCTGAAAACCAAGGACCTGCAGGCCAATGGGATGCAGATCATGTAGTACAACTCCAATGGTCTACCGACAATACAAGTTGGACGCCGTTTTTCGGTATTGCAGCTGAACAACCCGGAGGAGATACTACAAACACTAATGCTAAAATAGATGCTGATCTTAATGGAATAGGGGAAGGCACCACACTTACTAATGTATTAACAGAATTTACCTCTAATAGTGTAGATGTAAGTAGTATAAATACCATAAGTGTGCGTATTATTATGTCAAACTTTAGTTCTGGTCAAGAAAATGTAGTTTTTGACAATGTAACTATTAGTGGTTTTTAATAAAAACGTATTATAAATACATAAAGGCTATCAAATTTTGATAGCCTTTATTTTTTGTTCTTTTTTGAGAACACATAGTCATTCGCATTCTATTTTTTATCTTCGCCAGCAAACCCTAAGTACCCCGTGTTATTTAATTCTTTTGATTTTGGACTGTTCCTCCCTATTGTCTTTATCTTATACTGGACTATAGGCAATAAACGCATACAAGGCCAAAATCTCCTATTACTAGCTGCGAGTTACTTTTTTTATGGGGTATGGGATTGGCGTTTCTTACTGCTTATACTCGCAAGTTCTCTGGTAGATTTTTATGCTGGGAAATACATTTCAAAAGCCAAGAGCCTAAAAACAAAACGCCTTTGGTTATATACGAGTCTAAGTTGGAATCTAGGGGTGCTATTTGTATTTAAGTATTACAATTTTTTCTTAGACAATCTTAAAACCCTTTTTGAGATTCCAGAAAACACCTTTACGACCTTAGATATCATTATTCCTGTAGGATTGAGTTTTTACACCTTCCAAACTATAGGGTATACGGTGGATGTCTATCGTAAAAAAATAGCCCCTTCTCAAGACCTATTAAAGTTTTTGTGTTTTGTAAGTTTCTTTCCGCAACTAGTCGCGGGACCTATAGAGCGTGCTAGTAAATTGTTGCCTCAGTTTAGCAGGAAACGTAGGTTTGAGCTTGACAAAGCCAAAGACGGCCTGAGACAAGTGTTGTGGGGACTCTTTAAGAAGATTGTCGTAGCAGACAATATTGGTGTAGCAGTATTTGCTATTTATAACCATCCCGAAAACTATGGCTCGCTTACCATTATTTATGGTGCTTTTTTATTCTTATTTCAGCTCTATGCGGATTTTTCTGGATATTCTGACATTGCGATAGGTACTGCCAAATTATTTGGTTTTGACTTAAGCACCAACTTTAAACTACCCTATCTTGCTAATAGTGTGACTGGCTTCTGGAGACGATGGCACATTACCTTATCCAAATGGTTTCAGGATTATGTGTATGTCCCTTTTGTACGGTGGAAAGGGCTTGGTTTTCTATCCAAATCCTCAAAAAAAATCATAGGACTGCTACTCACCATGGGATTGATTGGCCTATGGCATGGAGCCAATTGGACCTATCTATGTTTTGGGTTGTTACATGGTGTCCTGATCATTATAGAAGGCATTACAATTTCTCATAAAGGGAAAAAAATAAAACTACACCAGTGGTTAGAAACTGGGGTGTTTTGGTCTAAGTTTTATACGGTCACCTTCTTGGTGGTCTCCCTTATTTTCTTTCGCGCAAGCTCCCTAGAAAAAGCAGTGGGTATGCTCAAAGAAATCGTTACTCAAAATATTATCTTCTATGATTTTGATGTCATTATTGGTCGAAAAATCATCTTCCTTGTGATCATGATTATCGCAGAAGTATGGAGAAAAAAATACACACATCCATTAACCCACCTAGAAGGTATATTTCCCAAAATACTGCGATGGGGAATTTATTACTGTATTATATTTGCCATTATCAAATATGGGCGCCCGCAGGAAGAATTTATTTATTTTCAATTTTAATGATTAAAAAGTTTCTCATACAGACCTGTCTTTTCTTTATCCCTGTGATTATAGGCTATGCTATTATTGAGAACACTACACGTAACTTACCACTCTCTCCAAAAATAAAATCTGATTTTTATAAAAAATACCAAGAGGACATTGAAGTTTTAATTCTTGGCGCCTCTCAAAATAGAGACGCTATTAATCCTGAGTTCTTATCTCAAAAAGCACTCAATATTGCCTTTCCAGACCAAGATTATTACGTAAGTTCCAAACTACTAGAACACCTCGGACCTACACTCCCTTCTCTTAAAACAGTCATCGTCCCCATCACCTATGGACATTTTGAAACGGCACCCAATCAGAAAGAGACTTGGAAAAATAGTATGTATCGGTATTACTTTGGAGCGACTGTTTCTGATAAGTTCACCTACTTTAAAGACAATCTACTGTACATAAGTCATCCAGAATATTATGCTGCCAAAACAAATGAATATAAAAAAGGAATTAGTAATATAGACTGTAATGAATATGGGTATAATAGAGATGTAGGGAAATCATTATTTTACAAATTTGCATACGATAGCCTCTCCATTGCTGAGCAACCCGTTCATATTGCTCCAAATACACCTCGTCCAAAATTTATTCCTGAAAATGTAGAGAAATTAAAAGCGATATTAGACTTTTGTGTTCAACAAAACTATACCATAATCTTTGTAGAAACTCCAACGACAAAACGTTTTAAAGAACAAAGAATTCCTGAAGTATTGCGTAGAAGAGATAGCATACTATCATTCATTACTTCTGATTATAAAATACAGTATATACATGCAGAATCAACAGATACCTATTATATAAAAGACCATAGAGATAACAATCACTTAAGTCCGCAAGGTGCAGAAAAATTCACAAAACGTCTTAATTCATTTCTAGAGTTACCCTCTAACTAACAACTCTAAGGAATCCACTTTTTCTCAAAATTAGGTGCGCGTTTTTCTAAGAATGCATTTCTTCCTTCTACAGCTTCGTCTGTCATGTATGCAAGTCGTGTCGCCTCTCCTGCAAATACTTGTTGCCCCACCATACCATCATCTGTAAGATTCATCGCAAACTTGAGCATTTTTATAGAAATAGGAGATTTAGCAAGAATTTCTTGTGCCCATTCATAGGCGGTATTTTCTAGGTCATCATGAGGAATCACAGCATTGACCATCCCCATCTCATAGGCCTCTTGTGCCGAATAGTTACGTCCTAAAAAGAAAATTTCTCTCGCTTTTTTCTGACCTACCATTTTAGCTAAATATGCAGAACCATAGCCTCCATCAAAGCTCGTTACATCTGCATCGGTTTGTTTAAAAATAGCATGTTCTTTACTCGCTAGGGTGAGATCACAAACCACATGTAAACTATGACCACCTCCTACGGCCCATCCTGGCACAACAGCAATGACCGCTTTAGGCATAAAACGAATCAAACGCTGGACCTCCAAGATATTAAGCCTGTGGTAACCGTCATCGCCCACATACCCTTCTTTTCCTCTGGCTTTTTGATCGCCTCCACTACAAAAACTATAAACACCATCTTTGGTAGAAGGTCCTTCGGCAGATAATAAAACAACACCAATAGAGGTATCTTCATTGGCATCATAAAAGGCATCGTATAATTCGCTGGTTGTTTTTGGGCGAAATGCGTTACGAACATTAGGTCTATTAAACGCTATTCTAGCAACGCCATCACACTTTTTATAAGTAATATCTGTATATTCTTTGGCTGTTTTCCAGTTAGGAGTCTTCATAAATGCTATTTTAGCGTAAAAATAACCCTTTATTCGTATTCACAGAAATGAAAAAGTTCACCATTTGTATTATTCTTGTTTTTGCTTTCGCGAAAGCGGTCTTAGCCCAAGATACCGCCGCACCTTATTTATTTACAGATACTATTAATCTTGAAGCTACGCCTGTCATAAGTCAAGGAAATACAGGAACGTGTTGGAGCTTTTCAACCTCATCATTTCTAGAAAGTGAGATCAAACGAATCACCGGCAAAAACGTAGATCTTTCTGAAATGTACAACGTACGTACCACCTACCCTATCAAAGCAGAAAATTATGTAATGCGTCAAGGGAAAGCACAGTTTAGTGAAGGCGGTTTAGCACATGATGTAATTCATAGCGTAGCAACATACGGACTTGTTCCTGTAGATGCCTATACAGGACTCGCTCCTACCGAAAATAGACATAATCACGCTGAGATGGTTGCGGTATTGGAAGCTATGCTCCATACATATGTGGATAATCCAGGGAGAACATTGAGCAAAAAATGGAAACCTGCTGTACATGCAGTTCTTGATACGTACCTAGGAGCTCCTTTAACTACTTTTTCTTATGAAGATAAAACCTATACACCTCAAGATTTTGCAAATGCTATGGGCATAAACGCTAGCAATTACATCTCCTTGACATCATTTACCCACGCTCCTTTTTACGAATCCTTTATATTAAATATTCCTGATAACTTTTCTAATGGATCATTTTACAATGTGCCGTTAGATGAATTCGTGCAAAGTATTGACCATGCGCTAGACAATGGTTTTACCATTACGTTAGATTGTGATGTAAGTGAATTGACATTTTCATCAAAACAAGGAGTGGCTGTAATTCCTGAACAGCATGAAAATCCAAAACTAGCTGTATTAGGCCCTGAGAACGAAAAAACAATTAATCAACAGTATCGTCAGGACGAATTTGAAAATTATAATACAACAGATGATCACTTAATGCATATCACAGGAAAAGCAACAGATCAAAATGGAACGATCTACTATAAAGTGAAAAATTCTTGGGGAACAGACACTAATAGAACTGCCTATGAAGGATATGTATATATGAGTGCTTCGTATATACGACTCAAAGCAATTTCTGTACTAATGCATAAAGATGGATTACCAAAATCGATTTCAAAAAAAATCAGATGGTAAGCAACCCAACGCATCAACTATCCACTTTACGTGTATTTTATCGATAAATACATGTATTATATCGATTTAACCTTGTTTTAATTTATTATGCGCGCACAGTAAAAAACTTCATAATATCTTTGTCTTCTAATAAATATTTGGGGTATGTATTTAGAAAATTCGATTATTCGTAAAGAGGTTAAAGAAATTCATAAGCTTAATAATGGAATTATTTATGTTTTTGAAAATTTCTTAGTTTCAGAATTTAAACCAGATGCCATTATAGACTTTGATAGTTTTGTACAACTCTATCACTATCTTAATTCTTATAGTGAAAATAAAGAATCATTTGGTTACATTTCAAATAGAGTTCACAACTACACTGTAAAAGTAGCCGATTTTATGAAAGCACGACCATTGGCTCAAAAAGTATATCCAACTGCTGTGGTGACTTATGATGAAGAGACCACAAAAACATTCGAGTTTGAAAGACAAGTATATAAGAATTGCCAAGCGGTCTTGTGTGAATCATTAGATAAAGCGATAGCATCTGTATCAAGAAGTTTAACAAAAGTATGTTAAAGATGGTGTGATTTTTGGTGCGATTGATTAGATTACATCTAGACAATTACATCATGAGAAAATTACTTTTCCTTTTGCTCTTCCTTCCTATTTTGAGTTTTAGTCAAAATTTAGATTTTGAAACAACTGGTTTTGATATAAAAGCGCTGACACTTACCAGTACACCTCGAAGCATCCTTTCTTATACTACAAATAATGAGCAGATTCCTTCTCGAATAAAGGCATTTGATTCTCGGTCAAGGCAAGAAATAGTTAACGCACAACGATCCTTAATTTATACTATACAAAGTAGTTTTGCAGCCAAAAATGTCAAAAATCCTGTGATTACAATTGCCCCTTTAGATGGAGACAACGTACAAACGTTTTGGGGTGATAGTAGTATTGATGTGAAAAACATAGCCTACAAACCTTCTAATGGTGGCAATGTCTTTTCTGCCTATTGTGCTGCCACCTATGCTGCTAATAATCCACAAAATTAAATAGTTACAGCACTACTCTATACTATAAATCCCATCTTCTTTAATAAGAATTTTTTGATCTTTATATAAAGTACCTATGGCTTTCTTGAAACTCTTTTTACTAAGTCCTAATTGAGACTGAATATCTTCTGGATCAGATTTATCATGTAAAGGCAAAAAACCGTCATTTGCTGCTAACTCTTCATAAATATATTGTGCATTAGGCTCTATACTTCTATAGCCTTCTTCTTGAAGCACAATATCAATTTTACCATCTGGGCGTATTTTTTTTACCCATCCTTCTAACTGATCTCCTGTACGTATATCTTCAAAAATATCTTCTTTATAAATAAGACCTTTATGTTTTGAATTAACAATAGCATTTGCGCCTCTATCAGTGATATGAGAAATTAGCAAACTCACTTTATCAAACTTTTTAAGATCTAGTGTATCATTAGAGAGGTACTTGATGGTTTTACTAGTTGCGGCTAACCTATTTGTTTTTTCATCTAGGTACATATATACAATATACCAACTCCCTACTTTCATAGGCCTTGCTTGTTGTGCAAAAGGGACAAAGAGTTCTTTTTCTAATCCCCAATCTAAGAAAGCTCCTATATTTGAAACCGTAGTACAACGTAAATATCCAAAACTATTAAGTTCTATATATGGTTTTAATGTAGTGGCTACGGGTCGTTCTTCATGGTCTAGATATATGTATACCTCTAGTTCATCCCATATTTTATATTCATCGGGAACATATTTATTAGGTAATAATACATCGTCACCAGCTTCATTAGACAAAAAGAGACCTGGTTCTGTCTCTCTGTCTATTCTCATTATATGGTATTTTCCTATTTCTAACATAAACTACAAATGAGGTGCAAAAATACAATTAGTTCCATCAAAAAACGCTTTGACAATGTATTATCATCAAAGCGTTTTAAAAATAGGTTGGTTAGTTAAGTAGCCTATTAATTGTATACAGATTCTTTTTTGAAATGCTTTGTAAGCATATAATATACAACTGCACGATATTTGTTACGGTTAGATTTTCCGTATACATCAATTACACTAGCAATTGCACTGTCTAATTCTGGTCCGTCACTAAGTCCTAATTTTTTTACTAAAAAATTATTTTTTACTGTAGCGAGCTCACCCTCATCACTTCCAGATACGGTTGCTGCATCAGCATTATAAATAGATGGTCCGCAACCTATAGTTACTTTTGTAAGAAGATCCATGTCAGGAGTCATTCCACACTTGTTTTTTAAATCATCTGCATATTTTGCGATGAGATCGTCTCTTTTGCTCATAATGATAAAGTTACTTGTTTGATTTAATATTAATTGCTCTTAAAGATAAAATATTTTCTAATACTTAACCAATATTTTTTCATTTGATATGTTTAAAGTAGTTTAAGAGCACTTCATCGTTGATTTTGCGCGGTGTGAAGACTTCTAGCAATGTAGGTTGACTATTCGATGCATATAATGCCTCTTTTGCCAACACGCATTCTTCTTCATTGTTTGCTGTGAGATATTTAAGTCCATACATCGCACATAGCTCCTTTGCCGTTAATTCATGTGTTGTTTCAAAAAAAGTATCAAAATCACCCGTGTTTTTATCTCTATTAGGTAAAATTCTAAAAATACCTCCACCACTGTTATTAATGACTATAATCTTAAAATTTTTAGGAATATACGAATTCCAAAGCGCGTTACTGTCATAAAAAAAGCTAAGATCACCCGTAATGAAGGTCGTTGGTAATTTTGTAGCCACTGCAGCACCTATGGCTGTACTCGTACTTCCGTCAATGCCACTAGTTCCTCTATTACAATATACCTGCAAGCTTTTATTAATATCAAATAATTGTGCATATCGCACAGCGCTACTATTTCCAATTTGCAACATTGATTGATCTGGTATAGATGACAGTACCTGATCAAAAGCTTTAAAATCACACCAAGGCATCTGCTGTATATACGAAGTATGCAATTGATCTCTTTTCACTCGTATATCTAGCCAATGGGATTTATAGTCACCTACGCCTTTAGACACCTTGGACATCATACTATTAAAGAAGGTATTAGGCTCAATTTCAAAATGCTTATTTAGGCAAAAATACGTGTCATACGCTTTTTTAGCATCAATATGCCAATGGTGTTTGGGTTGATACGTTCTCAAAAAAGCTTTGATCTTTTTTGAGATAATCATTCCCCCAAAGGTGAGTAAAATATCAGGCTGTAATTGTTTAAACCCTTCATCATCCAGCGAGCCTATCATATTATCAATACGGGTAAAAAAATGGGGGTGCGCTATATTTGACGTAGTTTCTGTAAAAACAATCACTGATGGATCACTACCAAGCCACGCTATGATTTCTTGCTCTAGAACACCGGGTGGATTCACTCCAACCAATACCATTTTACGAGGCGTTGCATTCCATATATCTACAAAAGGTTGCAATACAGCGTCTGTGATTTCTTGTTCAATTGGGCGTGGTGCCACATCGATAGGAGTCACTGTTTTTTCTTCAATCATCTCATATAGTGGCTCATAAAAAGGGACATTAATATGCACTGGGCCATTATGCTCAATAGCCATGTTCAGTGCTTTATTAATCTCTTGTTCATTATGACGCCTACTCTCTACAATCTTTTGAAGTAAATGCTTGTCTGTAATCGTTGCTATAGGGACAATCTCTGAGTACAAATTTGCAGAATACATGATATGATTTTCAAATACATTCTTCTGCCTGATGGTTTGTCCATCACCTATATCTATACGTTCTACAGGCCTGTCTGCACTTATGACTACCAGCGGAATATCGCTATAAAAAGCCTCTGCAATCGCAGGATAGTAATTCAACAATGCACTTCCTGACGTACATACTAATGCAACTGGTTTTCGAGTTTGCTGTGCAATCCCCAATCCAAAAAAAGCAGCACAGCGCTCATCTACAATACTATACGCTTTTATCGTTGGATTTTTGGTAAACTCAATGGTTAGTGGAGCATTACGAGAGCCCGGAGAAATGACGACTTGCGTTATTCCTTTACTCAGGCAAAGACTAACGATAGATTGTGCTACAGGTATTTTGGAGTGTTTCATGTAATGCTATAAAAATACGACTCTCTAAGCATATTTCAGCAAATTATATTAAAACAAAACACGCCCCATAGTTTCTAATTTATGCCGCGTCTCTTCCCATTCTGATTCGGGAATACTTGCTCCTGTAATACCGCCTCCTACATATATTTGAGTTCCTTTAGCCGTATGCTCCATACAACGCAAATTCACAAAAAGATGCGTGTGTGTCTGTATACTTCGATAGGCAAGATTTTCTACATTACGTCGTGTCTTAGATCGCGTCATCTCTCTTTTAAGATTGAGCTCCCCCAAAAAACCTGTATAATAAGAACGATCGTAGGCTTCGTTTTCTGTGATAAATGTTTTTGCTTTATCGACAGGAAGTCCGCAAACTGCGGGTGTTGGGTGTAGTGCTTCAATAACTTGAGCTAAGGGTACTTCAGTGGTGTCTAAACGTGCTGAAATCGCTGTTTTTAAATGCCACAAATTCCCAGCTCGATGACTCTCCGTTTCACCAACGATAAGGTCTTTAGTAAGCAGTTTTAAGCGAGAGACAATGGTATCTGTCACCAATTGTTGTTCTTCTTTTTCCTTTGAACCCCACAAAACAGCAGCCTCTGGCACATATTTCTGAGTTCCCGCAAGAGACATGGTCTGTACCGTTCTATTTTTTACTTGTAGTAAGGTTTCCGGAGTGGCCCCTAACCATAAACCAATGTGAGGATGATACCAAACATACACAAAAGCACTTGTATAGGTATCTAATAATTTTTCAAACACAGCGATGGGGTCTTGCAATGCATCTGGAAAAGTACGCTTTCGCGAAAGCACAACCTTCTTCAACTCCCCAGCTTGGATCGTATCTATTGCCTTTTGCACTAATGTGATATGAGCATTTTTGTGAGACGCCTCTTCTCTGGGAAGTGGTACCTCCGAATTATTTTGAGGTTGCACCGAAGCAGTCCATTCACAAATAATCTGATGTGTATCCGGAATGATACAGGTTTTCTGGACGTTATCAAAGGGAGCAAAAACAAATCCGCTCTCTGTAAAATCTTCGATATAGTGTAATACATCATCTTCTTGATAGAAACTATGGAGATGGTTCCCATTGGGTTTCCTATACGCTACAAAAGGAAGCGCATCCTCAAACTGTTGTGCGATATGTGCAAAAAAAGAAGCTGCTGTCATTATTTTTTAGGTAATGCAATTGTCGTCAACTTTACTTTTGAAATCAGCATATCTTCTTCATCGACCACATCAATATTCCATAATTGCGTAGTACGACCTTTATGAATAAACGTTGCTTTTGCATAGACCATCCCTTCGCGTTTACTCTTTACATGGTTTGCTGAGATTTCAATACCGCGCACGTACATATTTTCCCCATCTAGAAACATAAAACTAGCAGCACTTCCTACGCTTTCAGCTAGGGCTACCATAGCGCCACCATGCAACACACCGTCGGGCTGATGCACTCTAGGCGTTACGGGCATTTGTGCTACAAGAAAATCTTCGCCAAAATCAATATACTTGATTTCTAAGGTTTCCATGAGCGTATTTTTACAACTTTGAGCAAGTCTATCTAGGATTTGTTCTTTAGTCAAATTCATTGCGTATTTTTATATCAAACTTATTTTAACCGTTTTTAGGTACTAAAATTCACTAAAAATAAGGGCATCATAAGTTCAACGAAGATACGATATATGAAAGCAAAGACCTTAAAAAATAAACGTGCAAAATTACTCCCACTTGAACCCTTTCACTACAGAGATTTACTGCCACTTTCTAAGCAAGTCGACTTGTATAAATATGGGGCTTCTGATATTTCTACGTCTAAAAAGCTAAAAAAATATATGAATGAGGCTTTTGAAAAAAAAGAACAGGGCATTGCACTCCCCTTTATTATTTATGACAAAAAACTGGAGCGTTTTGCAGGAAGCACACGTTTTGGAAATATAGACAAGAAAAATAAAGTAGTACACATAGGGTGGACATGGTTGGGTGATGATTTTCGCGGAAGCGGACTTAATCACCATGTCAAGTTCTTAATGTTGAGTTATGCCTTTGAAAAACTGTATTATGAGAAAGTAGAATTTCGGATAGATGAGCGTAATACCCAGTCACGCCGGGCGGTCGAAAAAATTGGAGGGGTTCTAGAGGGAATTTTACGTAAAGATACGGTGACCAAAGACGGTTTTAGACGAAGTTCTGCCTGTTATGGAATTTTACGGGAAGAATGGGACGAGATCAAAACAACTATTTTTAAAGACCTTAGCACTTAATAATGCTGGATAAACACCCTTAGTGCGCTCCTGACTACCGGCGGGCAGGTTCGCGAAAAGCTATAAAAAATGACAGAAAACCAAATTACATACACACATACCAATACCTACACCACCCTGAATACATTCACGGCAAAAACCAAAAATGTATGGTTCGCTTTTCATGGGATGGGACATCTTAGTCGCTATTTCATGAAGCACTTTGAAGGATTAAACGCTGATGAAAATTATATCATCGCGCCGCAAGCAGCGAGTAAATACTATCAAGACAAACGTTTTAAATATGTAGGTGCGAGTTGGCTCACCAAGGAAAATACGGCGTTAGAAAAAGAAAATGTACTCGCCTATGTCGATGCCGTCTGGGCAACCGAATCTAAAAAATGGGAAGGACAACACATCAACCTCATCCTGATGGGATATTCACAAGGCGTTTCTATTGTAACCCGCTGGGCAAGTAGCCGAAAAGTCGATTGTAAACACCTCCTACTCCACTCAGGTGCCATCCCACGCGAATTAACACCTCCAGACTTTAAACACTTATCCCCTACCACAAAAGTGACTTATCTCTACGGCGATAAAGATGTATATATTAATGAAGCCCGCAAGACAGAGCAACAATTAAAAGGCACCGCACTCTTTGGAGATCGTCTACAGGTTGAAGTATTTAATGGAGTTCATGAAGTAAATGAGGAGTTTATTGAAAAGCTTATCTAATATAGATAATAAAATCTCTCATCTATTTCCTTAGAATCTTATGTATTGAAGATATTTCACCTTGAATAATCTTTAGAAAATAAATGCCTTTTTTTAGTGATGTCATATTTACTTCTAGTGTCGAAGTGTTGATATCATCTATTAATACGACCCTACCTAAAGTATCATACACTGTATACGTACCATTTTCAAACCCCTGAATATTATCAACATAAATTTTAGATGTAGT
>CAYGQJ010000072.1:13827-17665 GCA_964351845.1 uncultured Flavobacteriaceae bacterium
AACTATATTCTGTAACAAATAAATAGGAGCGTTAACTGTATTAAGAACAATTACATCCGGATATCCATCATTATTAATATCACCTATGGCATTACCATAACTAAAGGCAGTGTCATTTTCAAGCCCTGTATTTGTAGGTATTATAAATTGTCCATTTTGATCTTGTTCATAATAGGTAGTTATTTGTGTATTAGATGAAGTAGTATTTGAAGAACAAACTAATAGGTCTTTATCTCCATCATTATCTGCATCTATAAAAGAAGCCCCCCAACTCACACCGTTAAAACTAGTACCATTACTAGAAGCAATTTCTGTATACGTGGCATCTCCATTATTAGATAAAAAAGCGCTACCCACTGTACTTGTTTCCGCTGTACAGGTATTTGCAATATTTGTAACATATATATCTAAATCCCCATCTTCATCATAATCATCTATTGTCGTAGACATCGCCAATATATTAAGATCTGCTCCAGAAGTAGCACTTACATTGGTAAATGTCCCATCTCCATCATTACTATAAAGAATGTTTTCCCAAGGGCAGAAATCATTTGCTAAATAAATATCTACATCCCCATCATTATCATAATCAAAAAAAGAAGAACAAAAAGTATTATAGCCTTCTGTTTCTAAATCTGCTTCTATACTTACATTTGTAAACGTCCCATCGCCATTATTATGAAATAGCATACTAGGGAATGTACTGCTCCACATACTAAGAAATACATCTAAAAAACCATCATTATCATAATCACCCCAAGAAGAACTCCATAAACCCTCTTGGGCCACTCCTGTAAAACCAGCATTATTCGTAATATTTGTATAATTAAAATTTCCATCATTCCTATAAAACCATATAGCACCTTCTTCACTTACTCCAAAGAAATCTGCATCATTATCATTATCAAAGTCTACCCAAATTGCTTGCTTTGCGGGAATACCATTACTTGTAATAGGTAACTCAATAGAAGTGAATACTCCATTTATATTTCTAAAAAATTGAAAATCTTTATTCGTTGATGCGGGTAATGTAATATCATCCCAACCATCGTTATCAAAATCATAGAATGAAATTCCTGCCCCAAAGAAGGTATCATCACCATAAATAGCACCATCACCCGTAATTAGTGTCGATTCTCTTTTTATAAAAACACTTTGCGCTTTGTTAGAGAAAGGAATTAATAAAAATAAAACTAGAAGTATATATGATAGATAGGTAATCGTTGTTCTCATAAAAAGATGTTTTGATTTCATAAATGAATACACCTTTATGTCTCTAAAATAAAAAAAGGTTGCGTTATATAACAAAAAAAGACCATCGTTCTCCAATGGCCTTTTAAATATACTTACTTGTATAAAACGACTATTTTTTACGCTTTTCTTTTACCTTACGTTGATTTCCGTATTGATCAGTTACGATATGCACCTTTCTCTTTTCAACAGTTTCTATCATATTGTTACTTCTTGTTGGAGCACAGGTAACATTAATAGCATAAAGACCAGATTCAAATTCATCAAAACCAGTTACATAGATATAATAATCCTGCCCTAGGGATTCATTAAAGAAAACTTGAGATTGCAATGAGTCTCCAAAATCTTCGTCATCATTTCCATCAAGGCACACGAGTCCTTCACAAGCACCTGTATATACAAATAATTGTGTATCAAAACCAGATCCAAAGGTATCTACAGAAATCTCCGTACCCTCTGAGGCACCTGTATACACATACCACACACCCCCTGCGTCTGTAGTTCCTGCATCGCCACAATCTTCATTCGGAAAACCTGTTGTTGTTGCATCAAGCGTACTGCCTGAATCACTCTCTCCACACGCAATAGGAAGTGCATCTCCACATAAATCATTAGTAGTCTCTCCTACTATAGCACAAGAAATATTGAACACATAGTCCCCAAATTCTTCTCCATCAAATCCAGTCAAATAAATATAATAATTGACTCCGTTTTCTTCTTCAAATGACACTGCTGAGTCTAGATCGACCGCATCATCATTTCCTGCAAAACACTGCAAAGCACTGCAGCTTCCTGTATAAACAAATAACTGTGTATCAAAGTCAGTCCCAAATGTACTTACAGTAACCGTATTTCCTTCTGAAGTTCCTGTATATACAAACCAAACGCCTGGCGCGTCCGTAGCTTCTGCACCTACACAATCTTGATTTGGAAATCCTATGGTAGTTGCTAGTGTGGTATTCCCTGTAAAAGTTGAGTCTCCACAAGCAATAGGAGTTGCATTATCACAAAGATCATTAGCAGGAGCACACGTCGTATCTGAAGTAAATGTCCCTGAAGAAACGGCAACATCACCCGTAGCTGTCCAAGTTCCTGTAACTTGAGAGCAATCACCTACAGTAAAATACCCATGACTACCTGCCCAAACAATATCAACTCCTAATGATGTATAAGAGCCTCCTATATCACAAAGAGTCACATCTTCACCAACTAATGGGGTACAACCATCTTGCGTATTTCCTGTCATAGAACCATAATCTACCCCACTTACGATGGTTTGTGAAGTAATATCCGTATCATCTCCTTCTCCATTCCCAGAATTAAAGATTAAGTTCCACGTTCCAGAGTTTCCAAGTTCGGATGTAAATGTTCCAGTGATAGGAACAACAGCCCCTCTCGTATTTTCTTTGACTACAGTCATTAAAGAAGCCCTAGCATTTGAGCTTGCCTCTGTAATAGTTGGATTAGATCCATCTGCATGTACACTAAAAGCAAAAGAAGACGCTCCAGAGTTGAACATCACATCCATACCGGTGTGACTAGTCAATCCATTTTGTTGCCTGATGTTTCCGTTAAAAAACTCAACATCCCCATTAAGGTAGGTTATGCTAGCTTTGGCCGTTAGTTCGTTGATCACTTTAATTTCTACCGTACCTCGATCTTGGCTGTCAGCCGTAGAAAATACACCTTTGTACATCCCTAAAGATGAATCTGCATAGGTGCCTAGGTTGGTCACAAGGTCAGCGCTTTCAATAGTGCTTGCTTCTTCAATGGTCAATTCTTCCTTAGAGCAGGAGAAAAGAATTCCTACTGAAAGTAGAAAAACACATAGTTTGGTTAGTTTCATGTTCATGTTGGTTACTATTTTATTTAAAAAAATTAAGCACGTAAGGTATTGAAAAAATTACACTTATTTTTTTTAAAAAAAATGAGAACAAGTAACTGACACCTAACAAAAAAAGAGGCTGTCTAGACGTATAGACAGCCTCTTTTTAATAAGGAATAATTTACTATAATCTTATTATGAAATTGACTATGTATTTATATAAAAAACAATTCAATCAAATTTTCACAAAACAAAAAAAATATAAGACAACATCACAAAATTTTACTCAATTCCCATAATGACCTACGCATCAGTAAATAAAATATTATTTATAGAACTAAAACGATCATACAACTAAGATAAAACGTTCATTATACTCAAAAAAAATACGTTACTTAAAACGATATAAAAAAAAATATTTAGGGTCTTTCTTAGTACGCTTTCGCAAAAGCGTATAAAAAATAAAGAGTCCTCTGATGGATCCTTTTAGTATGATTTGTGGCATATCTATAGAAATAAAGTATAAAATATCTATTTAGGACAAATACGCTTTCGCGAAAGCGTACCATAAACCCGTATTATGTATTTAGAACTTTGCAATACGAATGGAAGCAGTCATAAAACAGGACGTTTTCTGAGTATTAGTATATGGAGGTATTCTGAGCCTTCTAAGTTAAAAACAAAAAAAATCCCCGTAACTTTTTTACGGGGATTCTCTTATATTTATTGTTCAGAAGATCCTGAGACGAGCTCGGTGATACC
>CAYGQJ010000072.1:17765-22780 GCA_964351845.1 uncultured Flavobacteriaceae bacterium
GTGGTTCTCTGCTTACTTTACTTCTTCGAAGTCTACGTCTTCTACATCGCTAGAGGCATCGCCAGTGGCTTCTCCACCTGCTTCTGCATCAGGACCTGGTTGTGCTCCTTCAGCACCTCCTTGTGCCTCAGCTTGTGCTTTGTACATCTCTTCTGATGCTACTTTCCAAGCTTCGTTGATCGCATCCAATTTAGGCTGAATAGCTTCTACATCTTTCGTTTCAAAAGCAGTTTTCAATTCGGCAAGTGCATCTTCGATTGGTTTTTTCTTGTCATCAGACAATTTATCACCAAATTCTTTCAATTGCTTTTCTGTTTGGAAAATCATTCCATCAGCTTCATTGATCTTATCTGCTGTTTCTTTTGCTTTTTTATCGGCATCTGCATTCGCTTCAGCTTCTGCTTTCATTTTTGCAATTTCTTCTTCAGAAAGTCCAGAAGAAGCCTCGATACGAATATCTTGAGATTTCCCTGTGGCTTTATCTACTGCAGATACTTTAATGATTCCGTTAGCATCAATATCAAAGGCTACTTCAATTTGAGGCACGCCTCTCTGCGCTGGAGGAATATCTGTTAATTGAAAACGACCTATGGTTTTGTTGTCTGCCGCCATCGCACGTTCTCCTTGAAGTACGTGAATATCTACAGATGGCTGATTGTCTGCTGCTGTTGAGAATACTTGTGATTTCTTCGTAGGAATGGTTGTATTAGACTCAATAAGTTTTGTAAATACATTCCCCATCGTTTCAATACCTAAAGAAAGTGGTGTTACATCAAGAAGTAATACATCTTTCACATCTCCTGTAAGTACACCTCCTTGTATGGCAGCTCCAATCGCTACAACCTCATCTGGATTCACGCCTTTTGAAGGTGCTTTTCCAAAGAATTTCTCTACTGCTTCTTGTACTGCAGGAATACGAGTCGATCCTCCTACAAGGATAATCTCATCAATATCTCCTGTGCTTAATCCAGCCGCTTTAAGTGCTGTTTGACAAGGCTCAATCGTTCTTTTTACTAAATCATCGATCAGCGCTTCAAACTTGGCACGGCTTAACGTACGTACTAAGTGTTTTGGTCCGCTTGCGGTAGCTGTTACATACGGTAAGTTAATTTCTGTTTGTGTAGAAGAAGAAAGCTCAATTTTTGCTTTTTCTGCCGCTTCTTTAAGACGTTGTAAAGCCATTGGATCTTTACGAAGGTCCATATCTTCTTCAGATTTGAACTCATCGGCAAGCCAGTTAATGATTTTTTGATCTACGTCATCTCCTCCTAAGTGTGTATCTCCATCGGTTGAAAGTACTTCAAATACACCGTCTCCTAATTCTAGGATAGATACATCATGGGTTCCTCCTCCAAAGTCAAATACGACGATCTTCTGATCTGTATCTTTCTTATCAAGACCATATGCAAGTGCTGCTGCTGTAGGCTCATTAATAATACGCTCTACTTTAAGACCTGCAATTTCTCCTGCTTCTTTTGTGGCTTGACGCTGACTGTCATTAAAGTATGCAGGAACTGTAATTACAGCTCTTGTTACTTCTTGTCCTAAGTAATCTTCTGCCGTCTTCTTCATTTTTTGAAGCGTCATCGCAGATAATTCTTGTGGTGTATATAAACGACCATCAATGTCTACTCTAGGCGTATCATTGTCTCCTTTTACTACTTTATAAGCAGAACGATCTGCTTCTTTTGAGCTCTCGCTATATTTATTCCCCATAAAACGCTTGATAGAAGCGATTGTTTTTGTTGGGTTTGTTACAGCTTGTCTTTTTGCTGGATCTCCTACTTTAATTTCTCCTCCTTCTACAAACGCAATGACAGATGGTGTTGTACGTTTACCCTCAGCATTAGGGATCACTGTAGGTTCGTTCCCTTCCATAACAGCGACGCACGAATTGGTAGTTCCTAAGTCAATTCCTATTATTTTACTCATTATATATAGTGTTTAAGTGTTATTTAAAATTTTCTACACTACACAATAGTCAATCATTATGCCACTGCAAATAAGCTGACAAGGTGTCATTTTTTCGTTCCCAAGAGGCATGATGATGTAGATGTTTATGCTTTCGCGAAAGGGGATTAGGGATGCTGACAGTTTGTTTTTAAAAATCTAAATTACACTATATAAAAAAATAATAGCTACTCACGTCAGTGAGGTGTCCCAAGCTTTTCTAGATCGCTGAGGTGGATGTATAGAAGTATGAAATAGAAATAGGTAAGTCCGTAATTATAAAACCAAATTTTGAAATAGCGTATTGTTCTATTTTAGGGTATTACGCTATTTTTTATGCTCCTGAAACGGAACTTCGATACTATTATTGCTGCCCTTGACTCAGTCACCTTACATCTCTTACTTCAAAAATCTAATTACTAACCAATAAGATAATAAGCACCTTATTAACTCCATAACAAATGGTTCACTAACTTATTAAATCATTAATTCATTATGCCATTAAATCATTAAATCATTAAATCATTAAACCACTATCCCATTATTCCATTAACCCATTACACCATTAAATCATTATACCATTAAATCATTAACCCATTATCCCATTAAACCACTATCCCATTAAACCATTATCCCATGATCCAATGACCAACAACTCTCGCCACTGTGTCGTATACCTCGGACTGCGCTCTTTTTTTACGAGCTCCCACTCCTGTACACGCGTTCCTATCATGGCAGAAGACACGGTTGTTTTGCCAAATTTTCTATTCAACACATCCAGAGTTTGCATCAGTTTTGTATCGGTGGTCTTAACTGGTTTTTCAAAAAGATTTCCTTGTACATGAGATTGCGGAATGAGACCTGTCAGGTTTACAGCTACTTTTTTATATCGGTATCCCGATTTATAGATTTGATGCAATGCTTTGCGTGCATGGGTAATCAATGTAAATGTATCATGCGTAGGGATAGGCAATGTCACTGTGGTACGATTTGAATATTGCTTGTCAATCGTACTGTGATAGTTGGTATAGAGCGCTACATGAATATAAGTCGCACACGATTTTTGAGCGCGTAGCACCTCAGCCACTTCTGTGATATAGTAGGCACAGGCTTCTTCTATTCGCCCAAGATCGGGTAGTTTCTGTCCAAATGACTTTGCGGTCCCAATCGCTTTTTTAGGATTCGGAATCTCCATAAATTCGATACAAGGCTCTCCTTGCAGTTCTTTCCATAAGCGCTCTCCTACAATGGTCATTTCTTTGCGCACCCAAGCAAGGGGTAGCTTCACAAAATCGATGGCTTTAAAAACACCAACAGCCTGCAATCGTTTTACATGCTTTTTACCGATCCCCCATATATCCCCTATATCGGCCCATTCCAAAGCTGCTAGTCTTTTGGCATCTGTATCTAAAACACATACATGATTATATTCCGGTAATTTCTTTGACATCCGATTGGCTAACTTAGCCAGCACCTTAGTTGGAGCAATTCCTACACCTACGGGTAAGCCTGTATAACTATAAATGCGTTTCTTTATATCCATCCCATACGCCCGTAAATCAACATACGAAAAGCCATGTACATCCAAAAAAGCTTCATCTATACTATAGACTTCAACACTAGGAGAAAAGGTTTCTAGGATATTCATTACCCGCTGTGACATCTCCCCATACAAGGTATAATTTGACGAAAAAAAAGCAACTTTATTCGCAACAAGAATATGCTTGATTTTAAAGACAGCTTCAAACATCGGAATATGCGTTAGCTGTTTTGCCTCCTTATTTGCCGCAATAATACATCCATCATTATTACTTAACACCACGACAGGTTTCCCCCATAAATCAGGTCGAAACACCTGCTCACAAGAAGCATAAAAACTATTACAATCGACCATCGCTATCATCGCGCATCATGTATAATGTATGTAATCACTCCCCAAAGCACACAAGGTTCTTGCTTCACATCAAAAGGAATACGCAATACATTAAAACGCCCTTCTTGGACCACCAAAGCCAACCCTTTATAACCTGGCGTAAGGGATCTGTCTATGATGAGTACATCCTTATCTAAAATGGTAAAATCCTTCCATGCATTTCCTTTTACTCTAATGTAAAAAGTAGCATCTTTATGAATAGAAAGCTCCTCATTGAGATCAATAGGCGCTTCCAAATAATGCGTAGCAGCACTCGGAAAACCTGTCTGCTTAGACACTTCTGCCTGATGACGGTCTGTTGTGGTCTTTATTTGTCCCGATGCGCTTATTTCCATACTTCAAAAATATGGAAATATTCCAATAAAATAGCATAATTCCTACGTAACATTATCCTATTTTTGCCTACTAATTGTGAATACCTATCTAACTATATGACTTCGAGCCAAAAGACATTACTTCTTTTTAAAACATTTTTTTCAATGTGGGGGTTATACATCCTCTTTTTTATCACCATAGGCATCCTTAGTGTATGGATTCCCGAGCTCAAAGCAGGAGGATATGAAGACACCACCCTCAAAGAACTCTCGCAAAATAATCCGTTCAAGCTATTTATTCTTGCCTGTATCTTTGCGCCCATTGTAGAAGAAATGATGTTTAGAACACTCATTCAACCTAGCCACAACCATCTGATCTTGTTTATTTGTTCTTGGCCCGTATTTATAGGACTACGCTTCCTCCCTAGAGATATTCACTGGGGCGTTATACTCGCCTTTGCTGCGGTGCTTTTATTTGTGCTATTTTATATTCTAAAACACCTCATTACAGAAAGCATGACACAGCGATTACGTGCGTTTCTTCATAAGTATGTAACACTCGTACTTATTGTTGTTTCTCTTATATTTGGACTTGTACATATTAACAACTACGTCGATAATTTTGTGATCAATCTTGCATTAATTACCCTTATTGTGCCTCGTATTATTTCAGGCTTTTTAATGGGTTGGATCAAGATTAAAAATGAAGGACTCATCTGGTCTATGGGACTCCATTTTATGAACAATGCATTTGTAGTAGGGATTATTATATTAACAAGATAACAGAGCTGCTGTTGGTCTTTGGTCTTTGGTCTTTG
>CAYGQJ010000073.1:0-22598 GCA_964351845.1 uncultured Flavobacteriaceae bacterium
CAACGCTTAAAGCGACTACGATGGTCTCTCCAGATATACGTGCCGGAATCTCCCTACTTATTGCTGCTTTGAGTGCCAAAGGGACGTCTATCATCCATAATATCGAGCAAATTGATCGTGGGTATGAAAACATAGACGAACGCCTTCGTGCGATTGGCGCCAAGATCATTCGAACTGCCTAATGATTGCTGATTGTCGATTGCTGATTTTTGAACTTAAAAAGGAAGCAAGGTGATTGAGTGATTTTCGCTTTTCGCGAAAATAGTACCGAAATTACCGCTTTGAAAATATCGAATATCGAATGCCGAATGCCGAATATCGAATATCGAATATCGAAGTGAAAAAATAGATATTAGACGTAAGACACTCACCTTCGTTAGTATAAAATGAGATATCCGCCTTCGCGGATATGAAGTGAAGGTCTGAGTTTCCCTCCTTGAGGAGGAAGTAAGGGAGGTGTTAAAGTAGAGTGAGCTTTCGCGAAAGCGTATAAAAAATTACCCTTCTAAATAAATAGAAACATCCCATCCCATGATCCTTGCGTTTGATACCCATTACGTTGAAGATAAAGCAAAAACCGTTGCCGTTCAGTTTGAGCATTGGACAGATGAATTTCCTTCTCAGGTTTTTGAAGAAACGCTAGAAGGCATTCAACCCTACGAATCTGGATCGTTTTACAAACGTGAACTTCCGTGTATTTTAAGTCTGTTGCAACAAATTGACCTCACCATGATTAAAACGATTATTGTCGATGGTTTTGTCGTTCTTGATGACGAAGGTTCGTTAGGATTGGGAGGGTATTTGTATGAAGCTTTAGATGAAAAGATTCCTGTGATAGGTGTCGCTAAAAACAACTTTGCAAAGATCAATGCTTTAAAAGCCCCCGTACTTCGCGGCGATAGTCAAAAGAAATTATACATTACGGCGAAAGGAATGAATCTACAACAAGCCGCTTCTCATATCCAAGAAATGCATGGCGACTATCGGTTTCCTACATTACTGAAAGAAGTCGATCGTTTGGGGCGGGAATAAAACAATGAGAAGTATATTATATACACTTCTCATTATCACTATTACTTTTTAAGGATTGTGATTACCCCATAAGGATTTCTAGAGGATTAGAGAGATTTCCTCTAAAACTATTACCACCACCATCATCATCATCACAGCTAGCATCATCGCAACAATCAGGATAAGATTGTCCGCTTGGGTCACAACTATTTGATATAATACAAAATACAACACAATCCCCTTCTACATCACATTCGTCCATAATGATCTCGCAATCGTCTCCAGATGTATCACATTGGTTTTCGAATTCGCTTGGAAAAAGATCACTATTAAAATTACATACTGATCCATTAAAAGACATTTCATCTATTTTTTGAATCAGATAGATCGTGCGTTCTTCTTTTTGGGTTGTGATGTATGTAAGCTCCTTTACTTTTTTAATCTTCATGCCTTCTGTACTATGATTTTTCTTAGACAGGTACATGATAAATTTTTTAGTATCTACAGTCTTTAAAGAGCTTGTTTTACTATAATCTGAAAGTAGGATACCTAATGCTTTATTCGCAGATTTGGTCATGTTTTTTTGTGCATTCCCTACAAGAGTAAAAGAAAGGAATAGTACGAGGGTAAGTTGAATGGTTTTCATAATAATTGAGTTAGCGTTTAGTGTGGTTACATAGCAATGGCTATTCTATTAGATTGAGTAAAAGTAGTGGATGACCTCACTTAGGGTTGTGGTTAAAAGACTTATTTTAAATGGGTTAAATGCCTGTTTTTACTCAATAAATATATTGATTTTATCATTTTTGATCGTTATATCGCCCCTTCTCCTATAAAAGAAACACTATCGCATACGTGCAAAAAAATGCATCTCTTTTCCTTATTTTTGCATCCTTAAAATACACCCATGATTGCAGTAGATAATTTAGCCGTAGAGTTTAGTGGCGATACCTTGTTTAGTAATGTATCCTTTTCGATTAATGAGCAAGATAAAATTGCCCTGATGGGAAAGAATGGTGCAGGGAAATCGACGATGATGAAGATCATTGCAGGGGTGCAGAAAGCAACCAAAGGAAATGTGCGCTACCCTAAAGATTCGGTCATTGCCTACTTACCACAACATCTACTCACTGATGATGATTGCACGGTCATGGAAGAAGCCTCCAAAGCATTTGCCCATGTATTTGAGATGAAGGCAGAAATGGATCGGTTAAACACCGAACTAGAAACCCGTACTGATTACGAGTCGGATGCGTATATGAATATCATTACCCAAGTGTCCGATCTTGGCGAGAAGTTTTATGCCATTGAAGATACTAATTATGAAGAAGAAGTAGAAAAAGCACTTCGTGGTTTAGGGTTTAAACGAAGTGATTTTCAACGCCCAACGAGTGAATTTAGTGGTGGATGGCGGATGCGTATTGAGTTGGCTAAAATTTTACTTCAAAAACCTGATCTTATCTTGCTGGATGAGCCCACCAACCACGTAGATATCGAATCTGTGATTTGGCTCGAAGATTTCTTATTAAATAAAGCAAAAGCTGTGATTGTGATCTCTCACGATAAAGCGTTTATAGATAATATCACCAATCGCACCATTGAAGTCACGATGGGACGGATTTATGATTATAAAGCCAACTATTCTCATTACTTAGAACTTCGTGCAGATCGTCGTTCACATCAGATAAAAGCCTACCAAGAACAACAAAAAATGATCGCCGATAATAGGGCGTTTATAGAACGTTTTAAAGGGACGTATTCCAAAACCAATCAGGTCTCTTCTCGTGAGCGTATGTTGGAAAAGCTACAGATTATCGAGATTGATGAGATCGAAAAGGCAGCCTTAAAACTCCGCTTTCCACCCGCCAAACGCTCGGGAGATTATCCTGTAAAAGTAGAAGACTTAACAAAAACCTATGATGATCATGTGGTTTTTAAAGAGGCCAATATGTCTATCGCTCGAGGCGAAAAGGTCTCCTTCGTGGGTCGAAATGGAGAAGGGAAGTCCACCATGATCAAAGCGATTATGGGAGAAATTGAGTATGAAGGTGCCTGCGAATTAGGTCATAATGTGAAAGTAGGCTACTTTGCCCAAAATCAGGCAGCTTTGCTAGATCCAAATTTGACTGTTTTCCAAACCGTAGATGAGGTTGCCAAAGGGGATGTCCGCACACAAATCAAAAACATCTTAGGCCGCTTTATGTTTGCGGGGGATGATATTGATAAGAAAGTCAGCGTACTTTCAGGAGGAGAGAAAACACGATTGGCGATGGTGAAATTATTGCTAGAACCAGTGAATCTTCTTATCCTGGATGAGCCAACCAATCACTTAGATATCAAATCCAAAGATGTGTTGAAAGAAGCCTTGCAGAGTTTTGATGGGACCTTAATCCTTGTATCTCACGACCGTGACTTTTTGCAAGGACTGTCTAAAAAAGTATTTGAGTTTAAAGAAAAACGCGTAATTGAACACTTTGAAACCATTGATGATTTCTTGCAACGCAATCGTATAGAAAATCTGAAAGAGATAGATTTAATGGGAAAATAGTGGTGCTAGTAACTGTCTTATAAAATTTGAAAACGCATCATTATGTGAGTCAAACCTATGTAATCTATTGCGGTTAAATTTATTAGGTGATTTGAATGCTATAGACTTTAAACGGTTAGAAATAAATCTATTCTTTCTTTAAGGATAATTTATTAACTTCCCTCATTATTCAATCCATGATATGAAGAAAACATTACTCTTTTTTAGTAGCCTGTTATGCTGTTATAGTTCCTACGGGCAGATTTTTTTTGAGAACGAGTCTCAATCACTTGGTGCTAATATTGTATATGAAGGAAATGTTTTAGGTGCAGGCATCTCTTTTTATGACTATAATGGCGATGGTCTAGATGATATTACGCTCGCTTCTTCATTTGATAATAACCATGTATTTTTAAGAAATGAAGGTGGTTTTTTTGTAGAAGATGATTTGGATATATCTAATGGTGGGGCACGCGCTAAACAAGCTATTTGGGTTGATTATGATAATGACGGTGATGCCGACTTTTTCTCAGCAAATGATAATAGTAAGTGTCGTTTGTATCGTAACGATGGTGACGGGGTGTATACAGATGTGAGTGCAAGTAGCGGAATCCCACAAACCACGTTACAATTTTTTGGAGCTTCTTGGGGAGATTATAACAATGATAGTTTTTTAGATGTATTCTTGAGCGTAAGAGATCCTAATCAGGTAACGGCTAATTTCTTATACAAAAATAATGGAGATGGGACGTTTACAGATGTCACAGAAGCAGCAGGTCTAGATCTTACGGGATTCTTATCTTTTTGTAGTGCTTTTTTCGACTATGACAAAGATGGTTTTCAGGATATTTATATAGCCAATGATAAGTTTTTTACGCCTAATCTATTGTACAGAAATAATGGAGATGGGACTTTTGAAAGTGTGGGTGTAGAAACGGGAGCCGATCTTTATATGGGGGCGATGTCTACGACAATTGATGATTATAATAATGACGGTTGGTTAGATATCTATGTAACCAATTTTTATCCACCAGAACCTGAGCCTGAAAATGGTGTCGTAGGAAACGCATTTTTGCGTAATAATGGGGATGGCACTTTTACAAACGTTGCTGGAGAAAACGGAACTCGATTTGACAGTGTAGGCTGGGGAGCCGTATTTCTAGACGCAGATAATGATACACATCATGACTTATATGTAAGTGGAAATATTAGTGATCAGAGTGAGTTTTTGGAAGCCGCTTTTTATGAAAACCAAGGAGATGATACCTTTTTAATTCCTGAGACTGCTGGATTTGAAGGCGATGACGGAACAAGTTATTCCAACGCTATAGGGGATGTAGATAATGATGGATACCCAGAAATTATCGTTATGAATAGTGGATTTGAAGAAATTTATGTTTGGAAAAATGAAACACCACAAGATAATAACTGGTTAAAAGTAAAACTAGAAGGGACAGAGAGTAACCGTATGGGAATTGGTTCTTGGATTCGTATCAGTGCAGGAGGTCAAGAACAATATCATTACACACTGTGTGGAGAAGGATTTTTAGGTCAAAATAGCGCCTATGAATTTTTTGGAATAGGGGACGCTACCACTATCGATTTTATTGAAGTCACTTGGTTAAGTGGTCAAGTAGATTTTTATGAAAATATAGATGCAAATTTGTCTTTAACGATCGTAGAAGGTCAGGCACTCAATATCGAAGAAAATACGATTACAAATAACTTTAATGTGTATCCTAACCCAGTAAGTGCTGACGGGACATTTTTCTTAAAAAGTAAAACTCCAGTAGAAGCAACTCTTACGTTATATGATACCACAGGGAAAGAAGTGCTAAACTCTTCGATGAATGGGACTTCTTCACAGTTTAATGTGCAAGGATTGTCTCCTGGTTTTTATATGTTGAAAGTAGCTACACAAAACAGTATAGAGTCTTTAAAACTAATCGTTAAATAATACGTAAACAGCAGGACTACTTTAAGACTCAAAGGCTTTGTCAGGATTCCTCAGATACACTTGATCTTCAGAACTGATAGGAAGCGCACTTTCAATCTTTTCTTTGGTTGGGATAAGTGTAAACATAATAAGTAAAGCTACTCCAGCGATGAGTAGGAAAAATAGATTATTTGTAGTCAGATAAGTAACTGCGGCAAAAAAGCCAATGCCTTCAATAGGCGCAACACGAACAATATGTGCGGTTTGATATATAGCTAATTTCTGTTTTAATGTTTTATTTTGAGTCTCTTTGGTGAGCATCATCTTAGATATAAATTTTCCTCCAAAAACACCACCCACGAGTAATGCGGGAATTAAAAATTCAAAGGGTTGTTGGGTGAATGATAGTGACCCCATCTCTTCTGATGTAATAAGAAAAAAAGCAGAAAATACAAGGAGCCCACCCATCATAGCAAGGTGTACTATGGATATTGTCCTTAAAAAGGATTTAAAATTTGTTGCAGGTTGTTGTTGAGCCATCGTAGTCGTTATTAAAATCGTTTTTCACCATCGTTTATCTCAATCCAATACCCATCAGGATCTTGAATATAGACTTGCTCTACACGGTCAGGGCGTATAGATACTGCACTCTCTTTTCCTGGCCAATCATAATAAGGAATCTCCAAACGGTTTAAATGATCTATAAATACAGACAAATTTGCAGTAGTCAGTGCGAGATGCACTCCTTTTGGGATGTCTAATTTGAGATCTTCTACACTAATAATATGCAGTTCTTGACGCTCTCCCAACCGAAACCATTTGATATGATCGAGCTGTGTGCCGTTGTATATTTCTTTGATTCCAAAAATATTTTGGTAATAATCAACACTGCGTTGTAGGTCGGTGACATTAATCGCGTAATGATCTATAGAAAACTTCATAGTAGGGTTTTTATCTTGCCCATAAGAACTAAAAAAAGCACTTATGAGCAAGATGAAAATAGCTAGTTTTTTCATTTATTTTTTAATAAATTTTTGAACTGTTGTTCCTACAGACACAAAGTATACCCCTGCGTTTAATTTTGAGATATCTATAGATTGTGTTCCCGTAGGTTGCGCATTTTGAGCAATGACTTGTCTTCCTAATAAGTCGTATACATACATGGTTGTTTCCGTAGTTGTAGGATTCATTGTAAAGTTGATTTGCGTTGATGCAGGGTTAGGAAATACAGTAAATGTCTCTGTACTCGCAATGTCATCGACACTTAATACACCTTGTCCTTCTACAATTCTAATATTTATATTGATATCTGGATTTTCAATGGTATCCACGATACCAGAGGGCCAGCTGACAATAATTGTTTCTATTTCGGTGGCAGTGCCTAATCCAAAATGAGAAGCCAGCGCGTTCTGAGTTCCATAGCTTTCGCCGGCACGTACTTCACGTATTTGTGATCCCCAAGCGCCTTGTATTTCTACGCGAGCTCCGATTCCATTTACATTACTCTCAACACCATCTAAGTGTACTCTTGTCCAGTTATTGTTGTTTCCGTCGTTTATAAATACTTGGTCATCAATATTTGAAGAGTTGTTAAACCCAGTCGCATACCCAGCAATCACATCAATAAACCCATCATTATTTAGGTCGCCCACAGCTGCGCTTTGAATATCACCATTACTCGTAGGGAATGGATTTGTAACTGCCGTAAAGGTATTATCTCCATCATTTAATAATAATCGGTGCTTTTGATTGGCAGAGGTTAAGATGATATCAATAAACGTATCATTATTATAATCTTCCATCACTACTTGAATCCCAAGTCCCATAGAACTTAAGATGCCAGCGACTCCCGAAGTAGCACTAATATCTGTAAAGGTACCGTCACCATTGTTTTCGTAAATCTGGCTTGGTAGATCGTGATTGACCATAACAGCATCAAAATCACCATCATTATCAATATCTTCAAAATTGGTAGACCATGTTTGTCTTTTAGGACGTAAACCTGCTTCATCGGCTACTTCTGTAAAGTTATTGGATCCGTCATTTTGGTATAATACATTTAAACGGCGGGGGTCATCTGGATTTCCTGCAGCTTGTAGTCTACATTTGGAGATAAAAAGGTCTAAATCCCCATCATTGTCATAATCAGTCCAAATAGATCCATAGTTTCCAGAATTGTCAGATTCACCTGCACTTACGGCGTTGATTAGATCAAGGTTATAGGTGAAGTTTCCACTCCCGTCATTGGTATACGGAGAAGAAATCCCTTCATCATGACAGGCAAAATAATCAATAGTACCATCATTATTAATGTCTGCAAAATTGGTGTTTTGCACAAAGATACTTGGACCGTCTAATAATTCTGAAGAAAAATCAGTACCATCACTATTCGCTTTTAGAAGCCTCAATCCATCATAAAAACCGCCAACAATAATATCATTAAAGCCATTTTCATCTACATCGGCAATCGACATACCCCAAGGGTTGGCTACATTTCCAATGACGAGTCGTTCAAAACTTCCATCGGGTTGTTGGTATTCTATTTGAAGATTTACACCATTATCTATTCGAATGATGTCATCAAGTTTATCATTATTCATGTCGGTTACTGCCATGGCAACACCACTAGAAAGGGTTTGATTTTCTAATAGATTGGTAGCATCTGCGAAGGTTACTTGCGCTTTCGCGAAAGCGGATACTAGAAGAATAGCTGCTAGGGAACATAATTTTTTATTCATAATTATAGGATTTACTCGATAATCGAGGTTTAAATACTCCGAGACTTACTTCGAAATCAAATTGTTTTTTCTTAAAGTGTCTCGTTGGCTTGTGCCGAGGTAGTTTACTTTTGTATAGTTTCGTGATTATTTTTTCTATTAGTTTCCATTGATAGGTGGTGGGCCATCTGGTACGATCGCTTCGTAGACAGTATCTCCTTTACGCTCTTTGTACTCGTCTTTTACATTTTGTAAAAGGGTAGGGTCTTCAAATAAGTCTAGCATGGTCATTGCCATGGCCTTACTCGCATACGTCATTCCTTTGTGACCTATGGACATCCCGCCACAAGCAACAACCGCCCAAGAGTGCCAAGGCGTATCTTTAGGTGCGGTGGTCACGCCTAAATTAATATTAGGAACATTCCAGCTAACATCTCCTACATCGGTGCTTCCACCTCCAGGATGCTCTCTCGTCTCTTCCAACGGATTGATGTCACTGTCCATACCCACTTGTGGTTTTCCGGTGACTTCTTGGATCTTTTTGCCAAAAGCTTCTTCTTCTGGCGTGTAGGTAATAGGGCCTAATAATTCTAAGTTTTTCTGCATGGCTTCTCCACCTGCTCTATTGACAAGCACTTCATAAATCCCTGAAATTAAAGAGACTTTGTAATCTACATTTGCCATAATCGCAGCACCTTCTGCCATTTTCTGAACACGTTCGTATACGGGCATCATCCCTTCTCGTTTAGTATCACGAACACGCATCCATAAACGCGCGTAGTCGGGTACGACGTTCACTACTTGTCCACCATCTTGGATATGGTAATGCATACGCACGGTTGGTTTTACGTGCTCTCTGTAGTAATTGATTCCTGTGGTGTATAATTCTAGTGCGTCTGAAGCACTACGTCCATTCCATGGATCGGCGCTGGCGTGTGCAGCTTGTCCGTAAAATTCTATTTTAAAATCCACAAGCGCAAGTGAGCTTTGTACATCTGCCTTTGTCGCTGCCGATGGATGCCAAGAGACATTGGCATCTACACCGTCCCAAATACCTTCGCGAACCATCCATATTTTACCGAAGAATTTCTCTTCTGATGGAGTTCCCATAAATTTGACAGTTCCTTTTATTTTTCCAGCTTCGATCAGTTCTTTAATGGCGATCGCAGCACCGAGGCTTCCTGCGCCAAAAAGATTATGGCCACACCCATGTCCAGCAGCACCGTCATTCAGGGCTTCTTTGGTAGGTTTTGCTTTTTGAGAAATACCGGGTAAGGCATCAAATTCTCCTAAGACACTAATCACAGGACTTCCAGATCCGTAAGTAGCGACAAACGCCGTTGGCATTCCTGCCACGCCCCTTTCTACGGTAAAGCCTTGTTTTTCGGCATAATCCGCTAGGATTTTACTAGATTGTGTTTCTTCAAAAGCGGTCTCAGCAAGTGCCCAAATATTATTTGAAATTTCAATAAGTGCTTGCTCGTGTTTCTCGACAGATGCAAGGATGGCTTTTTTGTTTTTGGATAGTTTTTGTGCGGTGGCTCCAAAAGAAATAAGAAGCGCACACGCAATAAGGTAAAGGTGTTTCATAGAAGCTTGCGTTAATGGTGGCTTCTAAGATAAGGAAAAGCTAGGAGTAATCGCAATCCTTTTGTAAATGTAAAGAAGAGATGTTTTATGAATTTACTAATGAAGTGATTTTATGATTTTAGAAGGTCTGTTGATTATTCTTTATGAAGCTCAGATTTTTTAACCAATTCATGATAGATGTATGTTGGTAGTGAACATGATGATCGTCCAGAAATTTTTTAAGCTTCGTTAGATCCTCTTGACTTAATTCAATAATTTCTTTAAATAACGGATCCACTTTTATAGCGTATTGTTTTCTATCACCTCCTTTTATTTTTACGCTATTAATCGTTGACAAAGCAAATTCAGATTGGATATCGTTTTTATTAATTAGAATCTTTTCGTTTTCGAATGTGATATGTCCTATTCTTGAGAAAAGAATACTATCTAGTATCATGAGAAAAAGAGAGATACCTATAATGATTGCAGAAATGATCTCTACGGTTTTATTGACAAACGGGAGATGGATGTCTGAAATTTTTAATATATATATAATGAGAGCAACCCCAATAATAAGGCGATAGTAAGGGGAAAACCATTTAGTATTTATCAAATAATTTGTTTGTATGATATCAAATGTCATAACTATGAGTCTCTAATCATATTTTATATACCAATTATAGGGATAAAATAGATATGTAGTTACATTAGTATACGATTATTTCTAAAATATGTTTCATACATTTAAGAAAGAAGTATCATCCCACCGCCTCTTTATACACTTTCAAACAGCGTTCACGTGCCATTTTATGATCGACCATCATAGGAGGGTAGGTGAGTTCTTGAAGTTCAGGGATCCAAGTGTTGATGTATTCTTTTTGTTTGTCAAACTTATCAATCTGTGTGATCGGATTAAAGATTCTAAAATAAGGCGCGGCGTCTACCCCAGAGCCTGCTGCCCATTGCCAGTTACCTACGTTAGCACTCATATCATAGTCGAGTAGTTTTTCAGCAAAATAGGTTTCGCCCCATCGCCAATCAATGAGAAGGTGTTTACATAAAAAACTAGCCACCAGCATCCGAACACGATTGTGCATAAACCCTGTGGTGTTAAGTTCGCGCATTCCTGCATCTACAAACGCATATCCTGTGTTTCCTTCACACCATTTTTTAAACTCCTCTTCATTATTACGCCATTCAATCCGATCGTATTTAGGTTTGAACGCCTTGTCTTTGGTATGCGGGAAATGCCATAGAATCTGCATAAAAAATTCCCGCCATATCAATTCGCTCCAAAAAATTTCATTTTCTTCAGCAATCGCTTTTTTGACCATTTGCCGGACGCTCACCGTTCCAAAACGAAGATGTGGTCCTAGTCTAGACGTTCCATGTGCTATGGCAGGGAAATTACGGGTGTCTTCATAATTTGCGATGAGTTCACGAGTCACGGTGTATGAGGGTACTTCAATATTCGATTTTGAAAACCCCATGTCGCTTAACGTAAGATTCGGAAGTCGTTGGTGATCTATAAGACTGCCTAAGTTTTCTAAAGTCGAATGTTTCTTGAGGTGTGCATCGGCATTAAAATGTTCTTTCCACTTGTTTTTATAAGGTGTGTAGACCACATACGGATTTCCATCATTTTTAACGATTTCTTCTTTTTCAAAAATCACCTGATCCTTATACGTGTTAAAAGGAATGTTTTCTTTCTCTAATAGCTTTTTAATGCGTTCGTCGCGTTCTCTTGCATACGGTTCATAATCTCGATTTGTATACACTTCGGCAATATCATATTCTGAAAGTAAGGCTTTGAATACCGTTTCTGGCGTGTCGTGATACATCGCAATACCACTATGAAAATCGTCTCGTAAAGTATCGCGCATGCCCTGAAGTGTCTCAAAAATAAAACTCACACGCGGATCGGTTTCGGGAAGTTTGTCAAGGATTTGTTTATCAAAAATAAATATAGGTAAGACCAGATATCCACTTTGTAAAGCGGCTGCAAATCCTACATTATCTTCCAGACGTAAATCGCGTCTAAACCAAAAAACAGCTATTTTTTTCATATATGTTGTCATTTCCGTATTTCGATTACGCTCAGCATAAACTCCGACGGAAATCTGATTATTTTAGTACAGAAATCTCATTATTTTAATGTAAAGATCCAATTATTTTAGATAGAAATCTTATTGTCTCACTTATACTACACACTTTCATACTTTACTTTGGCACTTCAACAAGCTCAGTGTGACACTTGGTATCAACTTGCATCGTTATACTACTAGAAAGTGGCGTGTTTATGTTTTTTACACGCTTTCGCGAAAGCGTACCCAGTAATATTTAATTTACGTTTAAGGTACTCATTCCGCCATCTACACCTAGTACTTGCCCTGTAATCCAGCTACTTTCATCACTGAGTAAAAAGGAAGCAACATTGGCAATATCTTCTGATGTCCCTACACGTTTCATTGGGTGTCTGGCATCCATCATTTCTTTTTTCTTATCATTACTCAAAAGACGTTTAGCAAGCGGGGTGTCAGTGAGTGAAGGCGCTACGACATTCACACGTAATTTTGGGGCATACTCTGCGGCCAATGCCTTTGCAAAACCTTCGATAGCACCTTTGGCAGCTGCAACACTTGTATGAAAAGGCATTCCTACCTTTACTGCTACAGTACTAAAAAAGACAAGGCTTGCTTGGTCTGATTTTTTAAGAAGTTCCATGACTTGGTGCAGGATTTTAACCATGCTTAAAAAATTGAGTTGCATATCGTCTCTAAAGGTATCTGTAGACAGCATTTTGAAAGGCTTTAAATTGATAGTGCCTGGGCAGTACACAAAGCCGTCTAGGTGATCTGGTAGATCGCTCAAATCTAATTCGTCTTTTTCTGCATCATATGGGATGTAGTTGACATCTAAGTTTCCTAGGTTTTCATTGGTTCTTGATGCCACATAAAGGGTATGTTGGCTGTGTAATTTTCTAGCGATTTCAAAACCAATCCCGTGGCTACCGCCTATTAAAAGTATATTTTTTGCCATGTTTTTTGTGTTATAATTTATGCTATGGGTGCTTTGTACTCACCGTATAGTTCTACTAATTTCTTTTTTCTGTATTCAAAAATCTCATTAAGTTTTGGCTTTACGAGTACAGGGTGTACAAGCTGACCTAAAATCCCAAGGGGCACTTTGTAGTCTACAATATCTTCCATTTCTACACCTCCTGGAATTTCTTTGATGAAATGTTTGTGATGCCACAAAGCATAGGGCCCAAAACGTTGCTCATCTACAAAATAGTGGTGATCCTGTACGTGTGTGATTTCTGTCACCCATTTGGTTTTAATCCCTAAAACAGGCGTGACAATATATTGAATGATTTGTCCTGGATACATGGGTCTATCTGCCCCAGAAAGAATCTCAAACCCCATATAGTCTGGTGTAATGGTCTTTAGGTTTTTTGGATCAGAAAGTAATTGCCAAGCCTCATCTAAGGTGATGGGTAAATTTTGTTTGGCGTGAAAGGTGTATATTTTCATAGGCTACATTGAGACGATAAAAGTATTATTATTTTGTTTAATAATAAAGGATATTTGGTTAAACAAAATGTAAAATTTATCAACACTACAGCTTCAAAGCTATTTTACGTCCCCCTTCTTTGATGGATTGATATATAGCTTCCACTATTTTGAGATCTCTAAGGCCCATGCTTCCAGGTACTTTGTTGGGAATTCCTTGGGTGATATGCAACGCAAAGTCATCCATTTGTAGCGCTTGCTGTCTTTTGTGAGGAAATGAGATTTCGTTTCCTTGAGAGGTGCGTCCGTGTAAGGGGCCGTAGCTGTAGGCAACATCGAGTTCATACCATCCTTTATCGCAAGAGGCATATAATCGATCTGCTTTGGCATTGTGCGATGTAAATATAGAGCCTACCGCACCACTTGGAAATTCAAATTGAGCAGTAATCGTTTCGTCGGTGTCTTTAAAGTACTCGGGTTTGGTACTAAATTCCTGTGCAGTTACGGAGATGGGGAGTTCACCCGTTCCATAAATAGCGCCTTGTATGGCGTATACCCCCATATTCATTAATGCGCCTCCTCCAGATAGCGCTTTGTTGAGACGCCATTGGTTGGGGTTTGGGTTTCCGTGAGATGGGTAGCCTGCTCCTGTACTAATGTATTGAACGTTTCCAAATGTTTTCTCACGGACCATCCGTTGGATTTCTTGCGTATGGGGTTCCGAATGTAGTCTGTAGCCAACGCTTAATTTTACATTGGCTTTCGCGCAAGCGTCTATAATCGCCTGACATTCGGCCACGCTGACTGCCATGGGTTTTTCACAAATGACGTGCTTTCCGGCTTTTGCCGCTCGGATACAGAAATCGGCATGCATGGCATTGGGGAGTACCACGTAGACAATATCTATCGCATCATTGTTGGCAATCGTGTCAAAGGTTTCGTAGTTGTATATATTTTCTTTTGGAATGTTATATTTCTCTGCCCAAATTTTTTCTTTTTCAGGAGTTCCTGTGACAATTCCTGCGAGGTGGCAGTGCTTGGTTTCTTGTAATGAAGGTGCTAACTCATAGGTGCTATAGGTACCTAAGCCGACCAAAGCAATCCCTAAGTTTTTTTTATTTTCAGATGCTTCAAAAGCACAGGCTAGTGGGATATGACTTAGTAAAGCAACCCCGCCGACTGCTTTGGAGAGTTTTGTGTTAAAGGTCCTTCTATTCATGATCGCGTATTTTTAATGAAAATCACTAGAAAGTTAGGGAATTTACTTTAAAAGATAGGTCGCTATACTAAGCGATACTTAATGATACTGACATTCTAAAGAAGAAAATGTACATATCCATCATTTCTAATCCACAGTTGTTCTCGACTGCGCTCGAACTGACAATGAGCGTTCGTGAGATTAGGAAAAGTTTCAGCGTGAAAACGTTTATGGAGAATTTTATATTTCAACAATCAACAAGCGGTAATTTCGATACAATTTTAAAACGTAACGCAGTGAAGTTTTAAAATCACTCAATCACCTTACTTCTTTTTAAAATCAGCAATCAGCAATCATCATCACAGCATTGATCGTCTTTGACGAGTTTGCAACTCATCACGGCAAGGATGGCTCCGATAAACGGGGCGGTCACGTATAACCACATAGGTTCCCATTGCCCTGAGAAAATAGCAGGACCAATAGAGCGTGCGGGATTCATAGAGGCATTGGTCATAGGGCCCGCAAACATCGCTTCTAAAAGGACAATCCCACCAATAGCGATTCCGGCGATGACGCCTATTTCTTTGGCACCTGTCGAGACATTAATGATTACAAGCATTAAGAAAAAGGTGAGTAAGATTTCTAAGACAAAGGCTTTATAATGTTCAAACGTATCTGGAGGAACTGTACTTCCTAGAAGTTCACTTTCGGGAAATAAAAACCAAAGCATGGCTCCTGCAAGTGTCGCTCCCAAGACCTGAGCTACGATATATTTTGGCACTTCACGCCAAGAGAATTTTTTCGCGTAAGCGAAAGCAACCGTCACAGCGGGATTAAAATGAGCTCCAGAGATGTCTCCAAAAGCATAAATCATTCCCATGACAATGAGTCCCCATGTAATGGCAATACCAGGATGAGTGACCGCTCCATTTGTGATTTCATTAATGGTCATGGCTCCACAACCACAAAAAACCATAGAAAAGGTACCAATAAGTTCGGCGATATAACGCTTCATGTATTTTTGAATTTTAGCAAAGATACATTCTATGATATTAAGATTTTGTTAACATTTACTAGACGAGGGAATGGTATTTTTGTAAGGATATCCACCTTGGAACTATAGCCAAGCAGATATGAGAGCTATCATTACATAAAATCATATAACACATTTAAAACTAAATTATCATGAAGAAATTACTTTTAGTTGCTTTTGTGAGCCTATTAACCGTAGGATCCTATGCACAAATTAACACGCCTGCACCAAGCCCGTTTTCAAAAATGGAGCAAGTAGTAGGATTGACAGATGTCAGCTTAGAATATTCACGTCCAGCAATGCGTGGAAGAACGATTTTTGGAAACTTAGTGCCTTACGGGAAAATCTGGAGAACAGGAGCAAACCAACGCACAAAGATTACATTTTCTACAGATGTTACTGTAGGAGGAAAAGAACTTAAAGCAGGAACGTATGCGATTTTTACAAAGCCAGAAGCATCTTCTTGGACTGTGTATTTCTATACCGAGTATCAAGGTGGGGGAGCACCAAGCGAATTGGATAATGCTAAAGTAGCTGCGATGGTCAATGTACCTGTGCAAAAAATGCCGATGAAGGTAGAATCATTCACCATCACTTTTGATGATCTTACAAATGATGGTGCTAATTTAGGGATTTTATGGGAAGATGCTTATGTAGCGGTTCCTTTTGGAGTGCCTACAGATAAAATGGTTTCTGCTCAAATCAAAAAAGTAATGGCAGGTCCAGGTGCTGGAGATTATTATGCGGCAGCAGTTTATATGGCTAACAATGGTAAGGATATCAATACCGCTAAAGAGTACATGGATAAAGCGATGTCTCAGGTTGAAGAGCCAGCATACTGGCAATTACGTCAGCAGTCATTAATTCTTGCTAAAAGCGGAGATAAAAAAGGAGCAATCAAAGCAGCAAAAGCATCTCTTGCAGGAGCAAAAGAAGCTGGAAATGCCGATTATGTAAAAATGAATACTGATTCTTTAAAAGAATGGGGAGGAATGTAATTGATTTCTCTTGTAAAACCATAAAAAACACCTTCAAATGGAGGTGTTTTTTTATGCTTTTACGTTTTCTTGTTTTTGGATTTCTTCTATAATCGCAATGATCTCTTTACCATGTTTGGTCCCTACAAAAAACTCCGTGTTTCTATTTTTTGTTTTGATCAGTAAGGCAGGACCGGGTTTTGTGTTAAAGAAGGTTCCGTTGAGACTTATTCTGTATCCTATCCCTGCATACCAAGGTAAGTGTATAATTTCTGCTGTATTGAGATCAAGATCACGCACCGGGATTTTTCTTTTAATGAGTCCTATTCCAAATTTGACGCTCGCTACTTCTGTGTTAATAGTAATGGTCATATTGAAAAAAATGAGCATTGCAAAAATTAGAAAACCAGCTAATAAACCACCTGCACTCCACGACGGAATGGGATGATTACCCCATCCTAAATATGTGTGTAGGTTAATGAGTATCGTTAGTACACTAAAAAAAACAACAAACCAATATACGGTTTGGATCTCTTTATATTTTACTTCTTTCATCGTCTAAAGATATAGCATTCTAGAATCTTAAAAGATAATCAGTAAAACGTAATACGGGTAAATACCTAGTACTTAGTCATAGATTAACCCAATCTTTTCACGCACTTGATCTAGTAAAGAGATCAGTTGTAGACTCTTTTCAAACGTCATGATCGTACTTTCTGTTTTCCCCTGAGCCAGCATTTCTTGACAATGCAAAATCTCATAATGATATCCGTGTACGGTTACTGGAAAGTCAATGGTTTCTGTGATTCCGTTTTTTGTAATGGTGACATTAGTAGGATCATGAAAACGGCTGTTGATCAGGATCGTTCCTTTTTCTAATTCGATCTGACAGGTTGTGGGTGTTTGTGTATCGATGGCTGAAAACAAGTGCGCTTTTACCTGATTTGCATAGGTGAGTTCCATGTCACAGTTGAGGTCTATGCCGTTGGTGTCTAGTGTCGCTTTGGCATCGATGGTTTCAGGAATTCCTAACATCGTTAGGGCGGCAAACATAGGATAGATTCCTACGTCCAAAAGGCTTCCACCTCCTAGGTTTTTATTGTATAATCGATGGGATGTGTCTTTAGGAACGTCAATACCAAAATCGGCTTTCAGGCTTTTTATGGCGCCCATTTCTCCAGAGTGTACCGTTTGTAAGGCAAATTGATAGTGCGGTACAAAGTACGTCCATAAGGCCTCCATGAGGAAGGTGTTTTCCGCTTTCGCGAAAGCGATCATTTCCTCCACCTCTTCGTGATTCATGGCAAAAGGCTTCTCACATAAGACCGCTTTTTTATGCGCTAAGCAAAGCAGTGTAACCTCCTTGTGAAAGGTATGCGGCGTCGCAATATATATGATGTCTACGTTAGGATCTTTGACCAATGCTTCATAGGACGCATAGGCTTTTTGAGCGTTATGATGCTGCCTAAAGTTTTCTGCTTTTTCTTGCGACCGACTTCCTACAGCATAGAGGACCGCGCCTTCCGTCGCTAGAACATCTTCTGCAAATTTGTGGGCAATACTCCCACATCCTAAAATTCCCCAGTTGGTGTTATGCATTTTTTGAGGTGTTTAATCTAAAAAAGGTTTCTATTACGGTTGCAATTAGCATCACTAGTGCACACCCAAAGAGGTTGAGCCATAAATACGGCATCCAATCACTAAAATAGCCTACAAGTACAATAGCCTGCGTGATTAATGCGGCGATAAAAACGGCATTACTTCGTACATATTTGATGAAAAATGCGAGCAGGAAGATACCTAAAATATTTCCATAAAAAATAGACCCTATGATGTTGACTAACTGAATGAGGTTTTCAAAAAGACTAGCGGTACAGGCGACAATAATGGCGAGAACACCCCATCCGAGTGTAAATAGTTTGGTAGCATTTACATAATGCTGTTCGTCTTTTTCTCCTCGTACATTTCGTTTGTATAAATCAATAGAGGTAGTGGCTCCAAGGGCATTGAGCTCTGAAGCGGTAGATGACATTGCTGCCGAGAGAATCACGGCCAGTAATAACCCAATAAGTCCTTTAGGAAGGTTGTTTAGGATAAAGTGGATAAATACATAATCTTTATCATTACTCTCTACCGTATCACTTGCCTTCTTGATGAGTTCTTTGGCCTCTGCTCTTAGGCCTTTATCTATTTCTTCAAACTTGGCGATATACGAGTATTCTTCTCCGTTTTCTTTATACCGATCATTAGCAGGGTCTTTTGCAAAATTATAAGCAGCTCCTTTTTGGTATTTGTGATTTCTTTCTAATCGTTTTTCTATGGCTTTGTATTCGTCTGCATATTCAGAAGCATACACCGCTTCTGTGGCCGAAGGATTAAAGTTTAAAGGGGTGGCATTAAATTGGTAAAAAACAAAGACCATTACCCCAACGAGTAAGATGAAGAATTGCATTGGGATTTTTAAAGCACCATTAAAAATAAGACCGAGACGCATCTCGCGAATATTCTTTCCAGACAAATAGCGTTGCACCTGACTCTGATCGGTTCCGAAATAGGAAAGCATTAAAAAGGTACCGCCTATAATACCACTCCATACTGTATACCGATTATCAAAATCAAAAGAGAAATCTAGTAATTCCATTTTTTCTCCTGCGCCTGCAATACTTAATGCATCAGAGAAAGAAACATCATCTGGGAGATATTCTATGATTAAAAAGAAGGCAATAAACATCCCAATAAAGATGACCCCCATCTGTTGCTTTTGGGTCACACTTACGGCTTTGGTGCCTCCAGAAACGGTGTAGGCAATTACAATGATTCCAATGACAATATTCAGCATGGTTAGGTTCCAACCCAACACGGCTGATAAAATAATCGCAGGCGCATAAATCGTGATTCCTGCGGCTAGGCTTCGTTGTATTAAAAATAAAATAGCCGCAAGCGATCTTGTTTTAAGGTCAAACCTACTCTCTAGATATTCATATGCCGTAAAGACTTTAAGTCTGTGATAAATCGGAATAAATACCAGACAGATAATAACCATGGCAATTGGAAGTCCAAAGTAAAATTGAACAAAGCCCATTCCGCTATAAAACCCTTGTCCTGTGGTCGATAAGAAGGTAATTGCACTGGCTTGTGTTGCCATCACAGAAAGCCCTACAGTCCACCATTTTGAAGTGTTTCCACCACGTATGTAGTCTTCTACATTTTTGCTTCCTTGTGTTTTGTAAACGCCATACAAGACAATAAAAACAAGGGTAGCGCTAAGAACAATCCAATCAATAATTTCCATATTAAGTGTATTGTTTCATTAAAAAGTAGAATAAAATAAAATAGGCAAGATTGGCTAAGAGCACGATCGTATACGATTTCTTCCAAACATATTTAGGTTCTTTATCCATCGTGTTATCCTTTTACTTTTTTGGGTGTTTCTTTTCCTATAGAAAGCATATTTGAGAATAGGCGATACGCTCCAGATACTCCTGCTGGGAGTTCTCTAAAGAAGCTTAATCCTGTATAAATATAATGCCCTTCTCCGTAGGGAGCGACAAGTAAACTTCCCTCTTTTGGAGTTTCCCCTTTGTCTTGCATGGATAAGATCGGAGTATATTCAGCAGCCCACTCATTTGGGAAATAAAGCCCTCGTTCTTGGGTCCAGCCTTCAAAATCTTTTTGTGTAATCTTGTTCGGGAAATTCATCAACGGATGATCTTCCGCCAAGATTTTTACATCACTGTACTCATCTGTGACACGATCACGGGAAAGCTTCATAGGGTAGGGCGCTCCAATTTTGGTGTTGCCCCAACGGCCACTAGTATTGTATTGCGCAATTAAAGTCCCTCCCTCTTTTACATATTCTAGGAGGGTCGGTTGTTTGCTTTGTAATTCGTCAACGACATTGTAGGCGCGAATTCCCACAACCACCGCATCAAATTGTGCTAATCGTTCTTTGGTAATTTCCTCAGGTTTGATAATCGCCACTTGATAGCCTATTTGCTCTAGGTTTTGCGGTACCGCATCTCCAGCTCCTTGGATATACCCTATGTAATCTCCTCGGCGCTCTATATCCAATCGGACGACTTTTGCTTGTGCAGGAAGAAATAAGGATTGCAACGGAATATGACTGTAATCAATTTTCACTAATTCTTTATCGTAGGTGGTCGTGCCGACCGTTATTTTTGGGGTAATCACGCCCTCGTTTTGATTGGCAGGCGGTGTCACGGTAAAAGAAACAATTTGTTGTTGTCCTTTGGTCGCAATGTTTACAGGAGCACTTTGAGGAGATACTTTCCATCCTTTTGGAATGTCTAATCGGAGGGTACCTGAAAGTTCATTTTTATGTGCTGTAACGGTTACAGGAATCTGTTTTGCGTCTGCATTGGCAAAGATGAGTACTTTGTCCTTGATCCCCGCAGAGGCTTCTGGAACGATTTCAAAAGGTTCGTACACTTCGCCTTTTACACGGTCATTGTATTTATAAACGATCGATTTGTCAAAATTGAAAGGGACTCCTTCAATCATAATTTCAAATGTAACTACGTTTGTTCTCGGAGTTTCTGGTTTTCCGATGAGTCGACGGTCGTCTACACGGTACATTCCGAGGGTCCCTTGTTTATTTAACCAATAGGCATTGGTCGAAGCAAAGGCGTTAGATATCGTAAAATTTTCTTCTCCTTGATATCTCTTATTATTAAGTAACGTTTCTCCTAATGGGTTACTTTTTTGAGAAGGAACTGTAATGCCTTGGAGTTGCATAGCAACATCACTTCTGTTGATAGCTTCTATTCTCAGTGTAACCTCTTCGCCTATGGTTGCGGTTTGCGTGTTGGCAACGGCTTCCAAATACAATCCAGCACAGGCAGCGATGAGGTCTTTGATTTCTTTGCTTTTGATGGTTTTCCAGTGCTGATCGTCTAATTTTTGAAGTTCAGCATAGGCTTGTGCCAGTTTGGGAACACTTTTTTCTGGATGTGCGTAGTCAAAGTTTTTTTCGACAGCTTCTAAGAGTGCGGCGACTTGATCACTTCCTTTGACACGCCCCCAAGAAGTGTCTATCCCTTGAAAAACATCATTGTTTGTAGGCATTTCACCGCGTAATAACTCAAAATACGTTTCATTGCTTCCGCGGGATCCTGTATTTCCAAATCCTTGTGATTTATGCTGACTCCGACTTAGGGAAGAGATTTCGGTGTTGGACATTCCGTAGGCTGGATAGTAGGTCCCTACATCTACTTTTACGAGATTGGATTTGTCCGCTTTCGCGAAAGCGTCCCTACTGCCATAAAACCACCAGCTGGTATTGAAAAATTGGCGTTGTGGTTGCCATGTCTCTGTATATTGCAACTGATCGGTATATTTGGTTGGATCATTTATCAAGTCGAAAGCTTCGACACTTAACATCGCGCTAGAGGTATGGTGACCATGCGTAGATCCTGGAGATCTATGGTCAAAACGGTTGATGATCACATCGGGTTTAAAGGTTCGCATCGCCCAGACGACGTCACTTAAGACTTCGTCTTTGTTCCAAATCGCAAGGGTCTCATCAGGATGTTTTGAATACCCAAAATCATTGGCTCTTGTAAAACGCTGTTCACCACCATCGGTTGCACGTGCAGCCAAGAGTTCTTGCGTACGAATCACACCGAGGAGTTCGCGAAGTTCTGGGCCTATAATATTTTGCCCTCCATCTCCACGGGTAAGCGAAAGGTAGGCAGTACGGGCTTTTACGGTGTTTGCAAAATAAGAAATAGCGGTGGTATTCTCATCATCTGGATGTGCGGCGACATACAAGACAGATCCTAAAAAATTGAGTTTTTTAATGCCTTCAAAAATCTCAGAAGACGTTGGTTTTTTGGGTTGTACCGTGATTCCTTGAGCGTTTATTTTCGCGCAAAGCGAACAAATAAGCAGTGTAACTACAAAAGTAATGGTGCGCATTGTATTTGGTGTATTGAGTATTTTCAAATATAACCAAAATGGATGCGAGCAGGAATCCTTTAGAGTTTCTTTAACTTTTAGCTGTTGGCTATTGGTCGTTAGCTCTTAGTCGTTAGTCGTTGGCTGTTTGTATATCCCTGATTAGAGTTGACCGTTTTTAGTTAATTAATTCATTATTAAA
>CAYGQJ010000074.1:0-6083 GCA_964351845.1 uncultured Flavobacteriaceae bacterium
CTTTGGGATATAACGTTCCAGATCCTTTCCAATCACCTATCATAAAGGACAATTTAGCGAGTGCTTTTTGTTCTTCGCTTTGCGCGAAAGATGTTTGTGAAACAAGGAAAATACTTATGAATAGGAGGGGTATGTAGGGTTGTAGGGTTTTCATATGATGATTTTTAGTTATCTATTAAGGTTTTATTTACGTATAACTCCGTAGTAATTATGTCTCCATAGTCGTATACATTTATCTCCTTTGAACCCTCGATGATAATTTTTAAATTTCCAAAAAATAATGCATCTTTCTTTGAATAGTTCATGTCTACGTGCTCTATTTTTTTATTTTTAAGACCAAATTCTTTCATTAGGTCTTTTACAAAATATTTAGTTCCTTCGATCACGTTATTTTCTAGATCTTCTTCGATAGTATCTGTTTTTTCTTCTTCATTAAAAGTATTCCAATGAGGAACCCAAGCGTCTACAAAAAATCGATGCCACACAGCATCTTCTGTTTCTAGCCAGAAAATTAGAGGTTCAATGCCAGTATCAGAAGATGCCATAAGAACACTCAGGAACTTTATAGTATGTCCTATAGGTTCTTCTATTTTTCCGGTAAATATCTTTGAGAGGACATCCATTGCTAATTACTCTACTTTTTCCCAATCAAAATTCTGGATAAAGTGCTCCATGCTAATAATATCAAAATACATATCTTCTTTGTGCATAATCACGGGCAGCTTGATGAGTTCGCGTCCAGAAACTGAATCTTTCAAGTGGGACCACATCATGTCAAAAACAGCACTGTTCTTTTTAATGTCTAATGCGCGATGTTTGATTCTCTCTCTGGTTAGGTACTCGGTAAGGTAGGTGCATTTCTCACAATCATCTTCAACAAAAAGGGTGAGTTGCTCGGGATTGACGGGTAGTAGATTTACATGCTCTTTTTGACCTTCTCCTTTTCGTTTTTTGATAGTTTGTAATTGCTCATCAAACGTAAATATTTTGGTATAGGTTGGGGTAGCGCCTTTTAAGGGGATCAAAATGATCATGACCACTTTGCTATTTGGAGGTATTTTTTTGATAATCGGACGATCGGCACTGCGTCTAAATCCCTCACCTTTTACCATCAGGAAGGCCTCTTGCTCAATGTCTGTATTGTTTTGTGCGTACAAGGTCCATCGCTTGGGTTGTTTGTCTTCTATAAGCTCGACAGCTGGGGTTTGTGTGGGTATAAAGAAAGAAACGAAAATAAAAAGGATAGGGAGTATATACTTCATAAAAAATGTACTTCAAATATAAAGCCACAAGATACATATTCTTACATTTTTAAACTATATCGGGAGGAAGATCAACTTTCAAATTGTATTTTTGTGGCTCAATAAAAATGTATGAAGCTTAATATAAGTAGACCTATTTGTTTTTTTGATTTGGAAACGACGGGCATCAATGTTGCCAAAGACCGAATCGTAGAAATCTCAATATTAAAAGTATTTCCAGACGGAAGAGAAGAAGAATATACGCAACGTATCAATCCCACAGTGCCTATTCCTGCAGAAACCACTGCCGTACATGGAATCACCGATGCCGATGTGGCAGACGCTCCCACGTTTGCACAGAAGGCCAGTGAGATTCATAACATGATCAAAGATTCTGATCTAGCGGGGTTTAACTCGAATCGTTTTGATATTCCTTTATTAGCTGAAGAGTTACTGCGATGTGATATCGATTTTGATATGAAAAATAGAAATGCGATTGACGTACAAAACATTTTTCATAAAATGGAACAACGCACGTTGGTGGCGGCGTATAAATTTTATTGCGATGAAGATTTAACCAATGCACACAGCGCTGCTGCCGATACCAAAGCGACCTACGAAGTGCTAAAATCACAACTAGATCGTTATGACAATTTAGACAACGATATGAAATCGCTGGCAGATTTTAGTTCGCGTAAAAAGTTAGCAGATTTTGCTGGATTTATTGGCTACAATGATAATGGGGTAGAGGTCTTTGCTTTTGGAAAACATAAAGGTAAATTGGTGGAAAAAGTTCTAGAACAAGAGCCTGGTTATTATGGTTGGATTCAAAACGCAGATTTCCCACTCTATACCAAAAAGGTGTTGACGGCGATTAAACTTAGAAGTTTAAATACTAAATTGTAACCATTATGAAACTCATTTGTATTGGACGTAATTATGCAAAGCATATCGAAGAGCTTGCCAACGAAAAGCCAGAACATCCTGTTGTTTTTTTAAAACCTGATTCTTCGATTCTTTTGAAAAAACACCCATTTGTGATTCCAGAATTTTCAAAAGATGTGCATCATGAGGTCGAAATTCTTGTCAAAATCAAGAAAATCGGGAAATATATAGATAAAAAGTTTGCGCATACCTATTACGATGAAATTGGGCTAGGAATTGACTTCACCGCCCGCGATTTACAATCAGATCTCAAAGCCAAAGGATTGCCTTGGGAAAAAGCCAAAGCCTTTGATGGGGCTGCTGTGATAGGGACTTGGTTGCCTAAAAGTGATTTTGAAAATGTAGATACTATCGACTTCTCGTTGCAAAAAAATGGTGTGGTTGTCCAGGACGGAAATACCGCACAAATGCTTTGGAAAATTGACGAATTAATAAGTTATGTCTCTCAATACTTTACTCTTAAAATTGGAGATATTATATTTACAGGCACGCCAGCTGGAGTTGGTCCCGTTGCCATAGATGATAAATTAAAAGGATTTATTGGAGACAAAGAGATGTTTTCTATCCATGTGAAATAGTGATGACAAGAAATTATAACCTAGAGAAAGTGAGAGAAATTGCTGGAGGCGATGATAGTTTTGTAACTGTAATTGTTGAAACATTTCTACAAGAGATTCCGCCAGATATGGAGTCTATGCAAACAGCCATAGAAAATGACAACCATAAGATGGCGTATCAATTTGCGCATAAAATGAAACCGAACTTAGATATGTTTGGAATTGATTTGTTAAAGCAAATTGCTGCCATGGAGAAATGGTCAGATTCTAGCAAACCTACATCTGCCATTCAAGATCAACTAGATCAAATCATCACAACCCTTACTGTTGTGATCACAGAATTAAAAGAAGATTTTAACTTCTAGTTTTTATGAAAGCACATATTATTACAATAGGCGATGAAATTCTCATCGGTCAGATTGTAGATACTAATTCTGCCTATATTTCTCAGGCACTCAACGCTATTGGAATTTCCGTGTACCAAATAAGCTCTGTTCAAGATGATAAAGATCATATTCTTGAAAGTTTTGCTTTCGCGAAAGCGGACTCAGATATCATCATCATCACAGGAGGGCTTGGTCCTACCAAAGATGATGTGACTAAAAGTACCTTCTGTGCCTTTTTTGATGACGAATTGGTCTTTAATCAAGAGGTATTTGACCATGTGAGCTACCTCTTTAAGAAGTACGTCAAACAACCTCTATTAGCCTCTAACAAAACACAAGCCCTAGTTCCTTCTAAAGCCACTGTTTTAACCAACCGTTTTGGTACCGCACCAGGTATGTGGATGGAACAGGACGGAAAAATATTTATATCGATGCCTGGAGTACCTCATGAGATGAAAGGACTCATGGAAGATTCTGTACTGCCTCGGCTTAAAGAAAAATTTGAACTCCCGTACATTTTGCACAAAACACTCCTTACTTTTGGAATGGGAGAGAGTGCCATCGCCGCTCGTATAGAGACTTTTGAAAACGAATTACCTAATAGCATCAAACTTGCGTATTTGCCCTCTTTGGGACGTGTTCGCATCCGATTATCAACCACAGGTCTTGTTAAAGAAGATGTTGATGCTGCCATGTCCATACAATTAGAAAAGCTAGAAGCGCTTCTAGAAGATATTTTTGTAGGCTATGAAGAAAACGGATCTCTAGAAGAACTCATCGGGAAAGCACTGGTTGCTCGCGGGAAAACGCTTGCGATTGCAGAGAGCTGTACAGGGGGAAGCATTGTACAGCGATTCACCTCAAATTCGGGTGCTTCGGGATATTTAGTGGGAAGTACGGTGACCTATGCCACACGATCCAAAGTAGACGTCTTAGGCGTTGATAGCAAGCTTATAGAAAAACATTCTGTCGTCAGTGCCGAAGTCGCTGAAGCGATGGCTGTACAGGTCAAAAAATTATATAATTCTGATTATGCCATCGCCACTACTGGAAACGCAGGACCCACAAAAGGAGATTCTGATGCCGCTGTTGGAACTGTTTATATCGGAATTGCCACACCAGAAGGGAGTACAGCACATCATTTTATGATGGGAAATCATAGAGAAAGAGTTATCGGAAAGGCTGTAAACAAGGCGTTGGAGTTATTAAATGAAGAAATTTTAAAAAACTAGCATTTTGTTTTGGTGTAGCTAGACTTTTTGTGTAAATTTGCACCCTGTTTTGAAATAACAAGAAAAGCTAATTAAGATGTCAAGAGTTTGTGAGCTTACAGGAAAAAGAGCAATGGTAGGAAACAACGTTTCTCACGCCATGAATAAGACGAAGCGTAAATTTAACGTGAATCTTGTAAAAAAACGTTTTTATATTCCTGAAGAAGATAAGTGGATTACACTAAAAGTGTCAACATCTGCTTTAAAAAATATTAACAAGAGAGGAATCACAGCGGTGCTTAAAGATGCGCGCGCTAAAGGATTCTTAACTAAATAATCCCATTAAAGAGTAACAGAAATGGCCAAGAAAGGGAACAGAGTACAGGTAATCTTAGAGTGCACAGAGCACAAAGCGACTGGAGAGGCAGGAACTTCAAGATACATTACGACCAAAAACAAAAAGAATACGCCAGATCGTATGGAGTTAAAGAAATTTAACCCAGTATTGAAGCGTATGACAGTACATAAAGAAATTAAATAAGTAAGACATGGCAAAGAAATCAGTAGCATCGTTACAGACAGGATCTAAGCGTTTAACAAAAGCGATTAAGATGGTAAAATCTCCTAAAACGGGAGCTTATACATTTGTTGAGTCTGTTATGGCACCAGATAGAGTAAACGATTTCTTAGCTAAGAAATAAGTTTTACTCGTATACAGTATTCAAAACCCATCTTCGTAAGAAGATGGGTTTTTTGTGTTTGTTTGTTTAAAATGGGATGTATCAATCTTACGTAGTATATCTTTATAAAAAATAGTAACACACTTATAGATGTTTGATATAAAAAAAAACAGAAAACCTACTCGGTTATTTAAGGTATATATTCCCCTATTACTAGGATTCATTTTGATGGTAAGTTGTGGAGAGAAATCAGAAATTAGAAAAACGTGTCAAGCTTTTATAGATGGTAGAATAGCATTAAGAGCGGGTGATTCAATACCTATAAAACGAGTTACTGAAGATTCTCTTTATACGTTGTTAATGCTTCATAAACAATACGAGAACCTAGCATATGCACCTGTTATTAGGCCTAGTTTACGAATGTATGTCAAGTCTATTGAAATAGAAGATAACTGTGCTGTTTGTGAAATGAGTGCACAGGAATACTACAATATCAATCTTTGTAAAGATGAAAATAATACATGGGTAGTAAAAGGTGAAAACTGGAAGTATGGTACTTCTGCTAAAATAACAAAAGCAAGAAAAAAATTAGCTGATTTTAAAATACATCTCAAAGAAAGACCAGCACAAGATTCTGTTTTGGCATCCTTAAACACCTTTTTAAAAGGAGTAAAATCATATTTTAAAACGCAAGATAGTAGCATTCTAGAACAATATAGTGATCAGGCTACGATTGATTTTGTGAAACGGCTGTATACATATTCTGTGAAAAATATAGACCAAGATGAACTAGCCATACAAATGGCAAAACCTGATTATACCTTGTTTAGTATCAATTTTAATAAAGATGAGAAAAATAAAGTGATTGGTGAGTTTTATAAAGAACCAGAAACTAGAGTACATCTTATAAAGACAGATAGTATGTATATAGTGACGGGATTTAATGATGTTGAATCAGCGGCTATAACGAATCAATTAATCAAAGAGAAATATCCAGAATTTCTTAGATCATTAAAACTGATAAAGGCAAAGAAGTATTGGAAAGAGGGTGTTTTTGAATAAA
>CAYGQJ010000074.1:6183-22575 GCA_964351845.1 uncultured Flavobacteriaceae bacterium
TGTTTAGAAATCAGAACGTATTTTACAATTGGGTAATTTTTTAATTAAAGTGACTAGTTGCTTTTTGGATATTTTTGTTTTTCTAATATCAAGCTCTACAAGATCTTTGAGTTGATAAAATGAATCGGGTAATTCAGAAATATTTGTTTCGGAAATATTCAATTTCTGTAAATCTTTAATGCTTCCAAAGTTTTCAGGCAATTTGTCTAAGGGATTTCCTGCCAAAACTAAATGACCAAATCTAGAATAAGAAAATGAAGGTGGAAGTGTTGTGATTTTATTTCCTCTAAAATCTACAATTGTGTTTCTTTTAAAGTAAAAAGGAACATCTGGGAGTGTTGTTATTTCATTGAAAGCTGTAAATAGCATTTCAATATTCTTTAAATTTTCAAGAGATCGTGGTAATGTAGTTAGCTTGTTTTTTGATACGTGGAGGTACTTTATCGTTCTTATGTCTCCAATAGTTTCAGGAATATGTGTTAGCTTATTTTTGGTTAAATTAAACTGTACAAGATTTGTAAACCTATCATTTATTGTTGCAGGTATCGTTTCAATTTCTTTATTTTCTATGCTTATAGATGAAATTTTTGAAGGATTTTCTAATGCTTCTTCAAATGAGTGTGCTATACTATCATGCATACCTGAAAAACCTCTTTTGTTTTGATCACAAGAAAACAAAAATAGTACGATGAATAGTGTAATCGATATTAATTTGAATTGTTTCATACAGTCATTGGTATTGTTGACAATAGTGTCAATCCTTTGTCCACTCCACTGTATCGCCTATTTCTATCACCCATTCTTCCGAGAGTCCGCCATTGATTTCTAAGACATACTTGGCGGGAACTTGGGATGATAGAGATGTAAGATCCATAGGTTTTGCATTCTCTGCAAAAGAGACTATTTTTTGATTGCTGTCTATAAAAATAAGATCCAAGGGGATCAATGTATTTTTCATATGGAAGTTCTGCAACTTTTCTTCATCTAGAATAAATAACATGCCCTGCAGCGGCTCCATACTTGTACGGTGCATCAGTCCTGTTTCACGCTCATAGTCATCTTCGGCAAACTCGATATCAATTTTTTTAATGAGATTTCCGTCGGCTTTGGTAAGAATTAAAGTACCTTCTTTAGTAAATTTAAATTCTGTAGGCGTAATGACACGTTCTTCTTTGGTTTCTTTACAACCATAAACGCTCATGGAGATGAGCAACGCAAGCGCTATTTGTAAGAGTATCTTCATGGCTTATGCTTCTTTTCTAGTAAGGGCGGTGTACACCAAATAGATCCCGATCAAAATAAAAGGAATACTAAGTAGTTGTCCTGTGTTTAGGAACCAATCGGCACGCTCATCTACCTGCACCTCTTTAAAATTCTCTACAATTAATCGTACACCCATTAGGAGTAATAGGAACAAACCAAATAGGAGTCCAACTTTCTCTGAAGCTTTTGTTTTCCAGTAGAGATACAATACAATCAAAAATACCACTGCATACCCAACAGCTTCCATAAGTTGCCCTGGGTAACGATACGGAATATCGGCTATAATATCTGCAAATTGAGGATCTTCCGTGAGTGCTTGGTAGGCTTTTTTAGGGCTTTTAATTTTGGTGAGATACATCGCTTTTTTCTCTCCAATCGCATCTTGCACAAATTTGATACCTATTGGGCTATCGGTTACTTTTCCCACCATTTCAGAGTTGAAGAAATTCCCTCCTCTTACAAACATAGCCCCTAGCGATACTGGAATCGCTACACGATCTAAGAGCCAAAGCACTGATTTTTTTAATACTTTTTTATTGTATCGATACATTCCATACATCCCTACAATCACAGCCCCATGACTTGCTAACCCTCTAAAGCCTGTAAATTCAAATTCTGGATTGAATGAAAAGGGTAGAAAAACTGAAAATGGATCCTCCCATAATAATTCCTTTTGATAAAAGAGCACATGCCCTAAGCGTGCTCCAATAAGGATAGAGACTACGGCATAGATAAAAAGAGAATCTAGTTTTTCCTGAGCGATTTCTTCACGGATGTAGACTTTTTTCATAAGATAGTAGCCTATAGAAAAGGCAACTACAAACATCAAGCTGTAAAAGTGAATGGTAAGAAAACCGAGATCTATTCCCGTAAGTGGATTCCAAGTAAATTTAAGTGCAATCATAGTGGTTGTTAACGTATCGTTGTCGTATGCGTAAAGATACTAAAGTCCGTTTTCCTATTCGTATTCTTCACTATTTTTTAGCATCTTCTTTTGGTGGTACGGGATCATAGCCTTGTCCGCCCCAAGGATGGCAAGATAAAATCCGCTTTATAGACAATCCGCCTCCTTTGATGAGTCCATGAGTTTGTAGGGCTTCTTTGGTGTAATGTGAGCAGGTAGGGGAGTATCTGCACGTAGACGGTGTCCATGAAGAAATCAATTTCTGGTACAGCCAAATAATGCCCAAAAAGGGAGCAATCGCTATCTTTTTTAGAGATGCCATTAGTTTACCGTAAACGTAGTGCCCTCACGACCATCTTTCAGCTGAATCCCTAAGGCTAATAACTCATCACGTATTTTATCACTGGTTGCAAAGTCTTTATTCTCGCGTGCTTCTTTACGTAATTTGATTAATAACTCTACGGTGCCAGAGAGTTTGGTGTCGTCCGCTTTCGCGAAAGCGTCCCCATCTTCCAGCCCCAATACATCAAACACAAAAGCGTTCATCGTCTGTGTGAGTACTTTCAGATCGTCTGCGGTAATGGTAGCATTTCCATCCTTAATCAGGTGAATTTGCTTCACGGCTTCAAAAAGTTGGGCGATTAAAATAGGGCTATTAAAATCATCGTTCATCGCATCATAGCAGGATTGTTTCCACGCTGCAATGTCCATACTACTTGTAGCATCTGTAGGCAATGATTTCATGATCTTAAGCGCTTCCATCAAGCGATTGAAGCCTTTTTCACTCGCAATCAATGCATCATTACTAAAATCAAGGATGCTTCTATAATTGGCTTGTAAGACAAAGAAACGTGCGGCACTTGGCGCAAATCCTTTGGTTAAATGCGGACTATCCCCTGTAAATATTTCACCGGGGTTGATGCTATTTCCCGTACTTTTTGCCATTTTCTGCCCGTTAAGCGTTAGCATATTGGTGTGCATCCAGTAGCGAACAGGCACGGTTCCTATGGCGGCTTCATTTTGTGCAATTTCGCACTCGTGATGTGGGAATTTTAAATCCATTCCCCCTCCATGAATATCAAATTGATCCCCAAGATACTTGGTGCTCATGGCAGTACATTCTAGGTGCCATCCTGGGAATCCATCTCCCCACGGACTTGGCCAGCGCATGATATGCTCGGGCCCTGCTTTTTTCCAAAGGGCAAAATCCTGAGGGTTTTCTTTTTCGTCTTGAGCATTCAAAGCACGGGTATTGGCAATCATATCTTCAAGCTTGCGACCACTTAATTTACCATACTCATGATCTTTATTGAAGGTAACGACATCAAAATAGACAGAGCCATTTTTCTCATAGGCATACCCATTATCGATAATTTTTTTAATAATTTCGATTTGCTCAATGATATGTCCTGTCGCGGTTGGCTCTATACTTGGTGGTAAAAAATTGAAGGCGTTTAAAATATTATGGAAGTCAACGGTGTATTGTTGTACCACCTCCATAGGTTCTATTTTTTCAAGACGTGCTTTTTTGGCAATTTTATCTTCTCCTTGATCGCCATCATCGGTAAGGTGACCCGCATCGGTGATATTACGTACATAGCGCACTTTGTATCCTAAATGCTTTAAATATCTGAAAATCATGTCAAAGCTCATGAAGGTGCGTACATTTCCTAGGTGTACATTACTATATACCGTAGGACCGCAAACATACATCCCAATATGTCCTTCGAGAAGGGGAATAAAATCTTCTTTCTTTCCTGTAAGAGAGTTGTATATTTTTAAGGGTTGTTCTTTATATAGTGCCATTCTTTGGGCTTTTAAATAATTGTAAACTTTATAGATAACGAAGATAGTACGCTTTGTGTCAAAATCAAAAGCATATTACTTTGTTTGTCGTCTTTATATAGAATCCTTCGCTATTTTATGGTTTAAGTAGTTCGTGATCACATGTAAACAATCATATGGTTATGTCATTAGTAACGTATTGATAGATGTAGCTTTTCAATAGTAGCTATTTTTTATAATATTTAGGTTTATAGTGTCATGTATGAATAATTGGATGGTGTATATCCTTTATCCAATTCCCCAAAAAAGCACTGTTATTGCAGATGTTAGCGTTAAAATGATCTGAGTGCGATAAAAAAAATCAAAACACAGGAATCGCGCTTTATTGCTGATAATAAGTCATTTATGGTTGTATCTGAATTCCTGAAAACAGATATAGATTCCTTGTAGTTGCTGCAATTTCTTTCCATATTCGCCAAAGAATTATTGATGTAAGAATCAGTATTTGTGAATGTTATAATGCTCTGATCAGGTATTTTATAAAGGCGGAATCCGAAAAGCCTAAGATAGTGTAGGAAAAAAATAATGATCTAATTATGAGAAAACTATTAACACTACTACTAATAAGCGCATTTATTTTTGCGTGTAGTAAAGACGATGCTATTGAGGAGGTGCAACAAGACACCGATTCATTAGATGTAACACTGAATAGAAATGTAGAAGCTGAATCATCAGTTGAGATTTTAGATTTTGCTTCTTTTGATGAATTAGAAAATTTTATCAGAGAACTTCAAGATTCTGATACAGATTTATTAGATGAAGCTATTAATAGATCTGCAGAAACAGGGTATCAATCATTGCTTTATATTTATGATGCAGATTTAGCTAGCTTGGATGAAAAAGGAATTGATATGGAGAAAGTTCCTGTTGTGCATTCCTATGATGATATGCTACACCTTTTGTTAAATCAGAATGGAGAAGTAAAAGTGGCTAATCAAATTTATAGAATTGACGGTGAGTTTGTGTTTCAATATGACCAAGGAGCTGACGATCAAATTTCAAGTTTCTTAGACAGTTACAATGCTGGTGAAGTTCGCTTAGAAAAAGGACAATCAGAGCAAATAAGTGAAGAGTTGTTAGTGTATCGTCATAATAATAATGAGGATATTACAGGAGACCTAGATAAGGAAGTAGAAGCAACAGAAAATCAAAAGGGTATAACAGCATATGATTATTTTTCTGGAGGGCAATACCGTATGAGGTCTAGACAATTTAATGGATTTTGGTTATTTTATAGTAATGTAGGTTTTTCTACTAAAGTTCAGAAAAGAAAGCGTTATTGGTTTTTTGGATGGCGTTATTATTGGGGAACTGTAAAGAAGTATAACCGTTTAAATTATAATGTTGTATATACAGCACATGGTACGTGGGCAATCACTTATACAGCAGAAGCACAGGGAGCTAAAGATTGTTTTTGTAACATTGCTAGAAAGACTATCGATTGGTCAGCAGGTGTTCCTGTGGCACCTTATTATTATAGTGTAGACTCTGGTCAAAGTAATCATTGGGCGCATGAATTTAGTGTCACTCCAAATACTGTGAGCAGGACGTTTAATTACTAAAATAACTTTTTAGTTACTATCAAAATAAAAAGATCGTCTAGTGATAGACGATCTTTTCTTGTGTTTAATATGTTTTTGTACTCCAACCAAGCTTAGTATAAACTTCTGCTTTTCTGAGTTCGTAGAAAGCGAACTAAAATTGAGTATCTAATTTTATATAGTCTAGAAACTCTCTACGGGTTTCTTTTTCTTTAAATTTCCCACCAAACTCACTTGTCACCGTGCTACTTTCAATGTCTCTGATTCCACGGCTATTTACGCATAAGTGTTTAGCATCTATGACACAGGCAACGTCTTGGGTTCCCATAGCTTGCTGGAGTTCTTGTACGATTTGCATCGTTAGGCGTTCTTGTACTTGTGGACGTTTTGCATAATAATCTACAATACGATTCATTTTAGAAAGTCCAACAACCGTTCCATTAGAAATATAGGCTACGTGTGCTCTTCCTACAATGGGTAAGAGGTGATGCTCGCAGGTAGAATAGACAACAATATTTTTTTCGACAAGCATTTCGCCATACTTGTAATTGTTATCAAACGTAGATGCTTCAGGCTTGCGGTCAGGGTGTAAACCTCCAAAAATCTCGTTGACAAACATTTTTGCGACACGTGACGGGGTTCCTTTAAGGCTATCATCTGTCATGTCAAGCCCTAAGGTTTCCATGATGTGTGCCACATCTTTTTTGATACTGGCTATTTTTTCGATGTCACTTAGTTCAAAGGCATCATCCCTAAGAGGCGTAACAGCGCTTGAGCTTACGTGATCATTACCCATTGCTTCGATTTGCTCTTGGTAATGTTCTTTGTTTTTTTCTATTTCCGTTTTCATTAGCAGGTCATTTCTTTCCAAAGATCATTGGTATATAAACTCTGTTAGAAATATTTTTATGTTATCCATCGTTTGTCGAAACAAATGAGATGAGTTTGCAAAGATAATTAATATAGTTATTATAGCTAATTATTTTATGGTAGCAAGATGATGCGCTACAGGATCTCTATAACTCCTACTTATGGGAATGGAAGTACGCCCTATGGTAATCTGCTCATTTGTGAAACTATCTATTTTTGAAATATTTACAATAAATGAGCGATGTGTGCGAATAAATTTTTGAGCAGGGAGCTTCTCTAGAATTGTATGTGTTGTTTCCCTAGTAACTAATGTCTCTTTTATGGTATGTAATTTTATATAATCTCCGTAGCTTTCGGTAAATACTAATTCGTCAAAGGCAATTTTAACCATTTTACGATCGCATCTAAAAAACGTAAAATCGTATGGTGTCTGCTCTGGCGTGGGCGTAGATTGCTCTTCTATAAATTTATGGACAGCTTTCATCAGACGATCTAAAGATATTGGTTTTAATAGATAGTCTACGGCTTGAAGATCAAACCCATCTACAGCATACTCTCTGTAGGCTGTGGTGAAAATCACTTTGCTCTTACCTTGAATGGCATTGGCAAACATAAGTCCAGTCACTTCGGGCATATTAATGTCTAAAAACACCAAATCTATTTGTTGCTTGCTCAGTACCGAAAAAGCTTCTGATGCATTTTTACAGGAAGCCACGACAGTGATGGTGTCTATTTTACTAAGATGTGTCGCAAGAATATCTCGTGCCGTAGGTTCATCGTCTACGAGTATGGCAGTATAGGTTTTGGTCATAGCTACAGTTGAATCTCTAATTGGACTTTATAATGATGCTCTTCTTTTGTTTGTGAGAGTGTATATTGATTTGGATACAGACTTTCTAAGCGTTTCCGTGTATTTTCAAGCCCAATACCATGACTATCTGAAGGGGTATTAGTTGTCTGCAGGGTATTTTGAATGGTAAAAAGCAAGTGTGTTTTTGTGGTTGAAAGCTGTATTTCAATATCTAAAAATCCATCAATAGGCGTACCATGTTTAAAGGCATTTTCTACAAAAGCGATAAACAGCATAGGAGGAATCTGTATTTCTTTTTGAATATCTTTTGTAAACTGAACACGCAGTGTTTCTCTAAAACGGACACGTTCTAGTCCGATATAGGCTTCTATATGTTTGATCTCTTCGGTGAGCGGTACCGTAGGTTTCTCTACTTGATTCAAAATATAGTCAAGCAAGTCAGAAAGCTTAAGAATCAGATCAGGCGTTTCCTTTGATCCTTTGAGTGCAAAACCATACACGGTATTCAGGGTGTTAAATAGGAAGTGTGGGTGTATTTGTTGTTTCAAAAAATAGAGTTCCTTTTGTTTGAGCATTAGTTTTCCTTCTAGCAACTTATTCTCAAGCTCTTTATTCCTGTTGGATGTTTTATGATTATATCGTAATAACTGCACAAAACACACCACACTTACCACGAGATACACGAGGATGAGTACAAACACAACATTACGTGTGAGCAAAGGCATTTCCCGAATTGAAAAATTAGAAAGGAAAATGAGATTGACAAATGTGATGATGAGTATGAGATATATGGAGCAGATGATGGTATACAACAAATACATACTAAACTGAATGTACTTTTTGGGGATCAAATATTTGGGAATGAGTAGATATGAAATGAAATAGGTGATCGCAGCAGTGACGGGTAATAAACTGGTAGAGAACCAAAAAACAAAATCTTCATTATGAGATCCATAACTAAAGAAGTAACTGTAAAATAACCATACACCAACCCATAACAAAAGGTGTAGCGGTGTAAATTTTAATTCCTTTAGAAGCGGTTTTAGCATCTTACAAAGGTGTGTAAAATCTTTCAACTATTCCATTTTTTGAGATAGATTACCTTTTTTCCGCTTTAAACAACACATATCATCACTCAATATGTTAGTAGGATATGATTTTTGGTTATAACGGGTATAAAAATGGGAGTTGGTCGCATTACGCTTTCGCGAAAGCGTATAGAAGATACATTTACGGTATTAAATAATGGTAAACACCTATCATATGAAAAAAATAACATTCCTTTTTTTGTTGAGTTTTGGCTCTTTGCTCAGTCAAACAAAACATCAAGATAGTCTTGATGCTATTTTTAACGACTTAGAAAAGTCAGGACAAGCCATGGGCGGAATCTCTATTTATGAAGGAGGGAAAGAAGTATATCAGAAATCGTTTGGGTTTGCTAATATAGAGCAGTCGATTAAATCGACATCAACGACTCAATATCGTATAGGATCTGTTACTAAAATGTATACAGCAACGATCATCATACAATTGATAGAAGAAGAGAAGTTAACATTAGAAACACCCATAAGTACCTTCTTTCCTGTACTCCCCAATGGATCAAAAATTACCGTTAAAAACCTTTTAAAACATCAAAGCGGATTATTTAATATTACCGAAGATGAAGATTTTACGACTTGGATGCTCAAGCCTCAATCACGTGTAAAAATGATAGATCGTATGGTTAAAAACGGAGTTATTTTTGAACCTGGTGCAGATACAGTCTATAGCAATACCAATTATATTCTATTGGCATACATCGCAGAAGATATTGAGGCTAGGCCTTTTCATGATATTGTACAAGACAGAGTAGTACGTCCTTTAGATTTAAAACGAACTCGAATAGGAATAGAAAGTCCAAAAGGAGTGCAAGAGGCAGTGTCCTATCACCGTGTTGAAGGCCAATGGAAGGTCGTGACAGACTATACAGATATGAGTGCTCCAGGTGGAGCGGGAGCTATTGTTAGCACACCGTCAGATGTAAGTCTATTTACAACGGCTTTATATCAAGGGAAACTTATATCTCAAGCCTCATATCAACAAATGACAGATGTGAGTACCGGGATGGGGATGGGGTTAGGTGGAGGTCCTGTTATGGAGATGCAAGGCTATGGAATGAGTGGTCAAATAGATGGGTTTAAGTCTCTGGCGATTTTCTTTCCAGAGAAAGAAGTATCCATAACGATAGTCAGTAATGCCTATGAAACATCTTTACAAGAAATTATGATGCAGGTATTGCAAGTGTATTTTAAAAATAATTAGTAGTAACTTTAAAATTTTGAAAATTATGTCACAATTAGTAGATCGTATTCAGGAAGGTGGCCCTGTATTTATGGTACCCTTGGTACTTATTATTATCGCCATTATTGTTTTATTTGTCGTTGCTTTGCTTGGGAAGAAGAACATACTTCACACCAATCAATTGATAGGACACGTAAGCCTTTTTGGGATGATGTGGGGGTTTTTAGGATCCACTTTAGGACTTATCTCAGCTTTTGACGCTATAGAATCTGTAGATAATGTGTCACAACCGCTATTTGCGGGGGGGCTTAAAGTAGCCTTGTTAACGACAGTATTTGGATTGATTACTTTTTTAATTGGAAGAGCAGCGATGTTCGTATTGACGATAAAATCTCAAAGGGCATCTACTCTAGAAGTTGAATCATAGACAAAACAATATACGTATAAACCACAAAGCCCTTTTCAACCGAAAAGGGCTTTGTGGTTTTAATGATTTTTATCACTAGTGTTCGATTAAACCCGAATTATGCATTAGAAAATCTATTACAACTTAAATAAGCTTCAAAATATACTGTTACGCTACATTTTTAAGTTTGACCATAGCGATGCTATGCTAAAACTCAGAAAATGCCATATTTTATTGCTTCTTTAAGCCTCATTGCGAAGTTCTAATGCATAATGCGAGTTAAAACTTATATACATCTATAGCGTTATAATAATAGATAATACATTAGCTTTTTAATACATAAACCTTGCTTTCCTTTGATTTTAGTAATTTAGGCGTAGGAAAATAAAATATATTAGCAGCTAGTTTTTAGGTGATTAAGTCTTGCGTCTTACGTCTAACAGCAAAGCGGCCTTAAGTCTTAGTCGGACACAACTACGTTTTAATCAAATATTTTTTTCTTTCGGAGCTCAAAGTTTTGTCCGAGGTATACTTTACGTACCATTTCATCGGCGGCGAGTTCTTCGGGGACTCCGTGTTTTAAGATACTTCCTTCAAACATTAAGTATGTACGATCTGTGATGGCCAGCGTTTCTTGTACATTGTGATCGGTGATAAGGATTCCGATATTTTTGTCTTTGAGTTGCGCTACAATACGCTGAATGTCTTCTACTGCCACAGGATCTACCCCCGCAAAAGGTTCATCCAATAATATAAAATTAGGTGACGTTGCCAAGGCTCGCGCAATTTCTGTACGTCGACGCTCTCCTCCAGATAATAAATCTCCTCTACTTTTACGAATGTGTCCTAAGCTAAATTCCTCGATGAGTTCTTCCATCTTGTGGAGTTGTTCTTTTTTTGAAAGCTTCGTCAGTTGCAATACGCTTAAGATATTGTCTTCAATACTCAGTTTTCTAAATACTGAGGCTTCTTGCGCGAGATACCCAATACCGTTTTGAGCACGTTTGTACATGGGGTACTTGGTGATATCTTGATTTTCTAGGTAGATAGTTCCTCCGTTGGGTTTGACCAAACCAACGATCATATAGAAAGAAGTCGTCTTTCCGGCACCATTAGGCCCTAGAAGCCCTACGATTTCTCCCTGATTTACTTCTACAGAAATCCCTTTAACGACCTTTCGGCCTTTGTAGGATTTCATTAGATTGTCTGCGCGTAATTTCATAATGCGTAAATATACAGGTTTCGGAGGATTTGTAATAGGCTACAGATTACTTTAGGAATGTGTTAACGCAAGGCTTAGTCATTTTGCGTTTCTAATTCGTGCCAAAACTCTCTCGCTTTCCGTAGATGAGGGATGACGATGGTGCCTCCTATAAGTGTGGCAATACTCATGGTTTCCATCATTTCTTCGGTAGTAACTCCTTCTTTGTAGGCTGTTTCAAGATGATATTTGACACAATCATCACAACGCAATACGGTAGAGGCGACTAAACCCAAGAGTTCTTTAGTTTTTACATCCAAAGCCCCTGGAGCAAATGCATTGGTATCTAGGTTAAAGATACGTTTCACTATTTTATTATTATCGCCTAGTATCATCTCGTTCATACGGGTACGATACTCATTAAAATCTTCTATTTTTTTACTCATAACGTTCTTTTCATTCCCTTGAAGAGGGGAATCTAATTATATTTAAAACTATTTACTAGCTTACTTCGACTATGCTCAGTATAAATTCCGAAGGGAATCTCACTATACTAACTATATATTTTTAATTGAATGTAGGAATCTTATTTGTTTACAGGTACTTCAAAATTCGTCGCTTGTACCGCTTCATTCTTACTTAGATTATGCCATTTGTTTCTTCAATCTCTTTTCTTCTCGTTTTAAAACAATACGACTTATCACAATACTAACTTCGTATAAAATTAAGATAGGTACTGCTACGATGACTTGCGTCGAAATATCTGGAGGTGTGATAATTGCAGAAAGGATTAATACAATCACAAGCGCATACTTACGGTTTTTTCTGAGAAACTGAGGTGTCACTAATCCAATTTTTGTCAAGAAATACATAATAATAGGGAGTTCAAATATGATCCCTGCTGCCAGCACAGAGGCTCTAACTAGGCTTATAAATGAACTAATGTCAAATTCGTTTTCGATTATTTCAGATATTTTAAAACCAGCTAAGAAATTAACCGATAAAGGGGTAATGACATAATACCCAAAAAAGGCACCCATAAAGAATAATAAGGAGGCTATGACAATAAAACCTCTTGAACTATTGCGTTCATTGTCATATAATCCAGGAGAAATGAACTTCCAGAATTCATACAATATGTATGGGAAGCCAACGACAACACCAGCGGTAATAGAAGTCCAAATACCCGCATTTAATTGTCCAGCTACGGTTCTACTTTGAATAATGAAATCCAAATCTTTTTGAGTAATACAGGCACTCTCTAACCCTAAAAGGTTAGATATTTTACAGAGGATTTCATAAGAAACAAAATCAGCATTTTTTGGTCCAAAAATGATAACATCAAATAAAAAAGTTCTAAAAATAAAAGCGACAGTACCTATGATTAAAACGGCTATTGTAGATCGTATTAAATGCCAGCGTAATTCTTCCAAATGATCTAGGAAAGACATTTCTGCTTGCGGCGTCTTGGTTTTTTTTGCCATTATATAATTCCTTCTTTTATTAAATCGTGTATGTGTACGACACCACTATAGACTCCTTGATCTGTTGCTAGCAACTGACTAATGCCGTTTTCTTCCAGCATACGTTTGGCAGTCACAGCCATTTCATCGGTAGCTACTGTTTTTGGGGACGCACTCATAATATCTTGTGCGGTGAGTCCTTGAAAGGTATCATTTTTAGAGAGCATTCTACGTAAATCTCCATCGGTAATAATGCCTATAATTTTTTCATCCTTAATGACTGCGGTGACCCCTAGTCGCTTGGCTGATATTTCCACAATGACTTCCTTGATACTAGCTTCAGGAGTCACTTGAGGTTTCTCATTCAATTGGGTAATGTCACCCACACGTAAATAAAGTTTTTTCCCAAGCGCACCGCCTGGGTGGTATTTTGCAAAGTCTTTATCAGAAAAACCTCTTAAGTCTAGTAACGCAACGGCAACCGCATCGCCAATGACTAATTGTGCCGTTGTACTTGTGGTAGGCGCTAGATTATTAGGACACGCTTCTACTTCTACATGGGCATGCAATACATAATCGGCTTGTGTTCCTAAAAAGGAATCTCTATTGGATGTAATCGCAATTAATGGATTCTTTGTTTTTTTTATGAGAGGTACCAATACTTTAATTTCTGGTGTATTTCCACTTTTAGAAATACAGATCACCGTATCGTCTTGTAAGATGGTTCCTAAATCTCCGTGAATCGCATCTGCGGCATGCATAAATATTGCGGGGGTGCCTGTACTATTTAGGGTGGCAACAATTTTCTGTGCGATAATGGCGCTTTTGCCTATGCCAGTAATGATCACACGCCCTAATGACTCATAAATTACAGAAACCGCTTGAGCAAATTCTTCGTCTATTAATGTTTCAAGATGGGCAATAGCTTTCTGCTCTATAGCTATGGTTTTCTGTGCGCTAGCAATGATTTGCTGTGTAATATGTAACATTTAGTTTTTAATGAGTTTGTATACCGTAGGGAAATCACTATATTTATGTAATACAAAGGTATGCAAAAATGCAGAAGAATACATGAATACTGAGCAATTAGACTTACACGCAGCACTTAAAAAATATTTTGGTTTCTCGCAGTTCAAGGGACTTCAAGAGGAAGTTATAAAAAGCATCGTAGGAGGCGAACACACATTTGTGATCATGCCTACGGGAGGCGGAAAATCACTTTGTTATCAGCTACCCGCATTATTACATGAAGGTACTGCCATCGTGGTTTCTCCATTGATAGCCTTAATGAAGAATCAAGTAGATGCATTACGAGGGATCTCCCAAGAAAATGGGATTGCCCATGTTTTAAATTCTTCATTAACCAAAGGAGAAATTAAAACGGTTAAGGAAGATATTTCTCGAGGAGTAACCAAACTTTTATATGTGGCTCCAGAATCATTAACCAAAGAAGAAAATGTAGAGTTTCTACGATCGGTTCCGATCTCTTTTCTAGCGATAGATGAAGCACATTGCATCTCTGAGTGGGGACATGATTTTAGACCAGAATATCGTAATCTTCGGAGTATTCTTAAAAGAATTGGAGATAATATTCCGATTATAGCGGTTACTGCAACGGCCACTCCTAAAGTACAAGAAGATATTCTTAAGAATCTTGGGGTTACCGATGCAAATACATTCAAAGCTTCTTTTAATCGACCTAATCTGTATTATGAAATACGTCCTAAAACCAAGGATGTTGATGCCGATATCATTCGATTTGTAAAACAAAATGAAGGAAAAAGTGGCATTATTTATTGTCTTTCGCGAAAGCGTGTAGAAGAACTTGCCCAAACCCTACAAGTAAATGGACTAAAAGCAGTTCCCTACCATGCAGGACTCGATGCAAAAACACGTGTGAAACATCAAGACATGTTTTTGATGGAAGATACCGATGTGGTTGTTGCAACGATTGCTTTTGGAATGGGAATTGACAAACCTGATGTGCGTTTTGTGATTCATCATGACATTCCGAAAAGTATTGAAAGTTATTATCAAGAAACGGGTCGTGCGGGTCGTGATGGAGGCGAAGGACATTGCCTTGCATTTTATGCCTACAAGGATATAGAAAAGCTTGAAAAATTTATGAGCGGAAAACCTGTGGCAGAGCAGGAGATAGGGCAGGCATTACTGCAAGAAGTTGTGGCGTATGCAGAGACGAGTATGTCAAGGCGTAAATTTATCTTGCATTACTTTGGAGAAGCCTTTGATAATGAGACGGGAGAAGGCGGCATGCTAGACGATAATATGCGTTTTCCTAAGAAAAAACACGAAGCAAAAGATGCGTTGGTCAAAATACTTCAAGTCGTACGAGACACCAACCAAATATATAAGAGTAAGGAATTAGTGTTTACCATGCTAGGGAAAGAAAATGCGATTATTACGTCTCACAAGACACATTTGCAACCATTTTTTGGTTGCGGGAATGATCGTGAGAAAACCTATTGGCATGCTTTATTGCGTCAGGCGCTTGTCGCGGGATATATCTCAAAAGATATCGAAACCTACGGCGTGATTAAAATTACGGAGAAAGGATTGACCTATATTGATTCACCGGTATCGTTTATGATGACAGATGATCATACATATGATGAAAATACCAATAATCAAATTGTGGCTGCAGCCAAATCTGGTGGGGCAGATAAGAAATTGGTAGCCATGCTTAAAGACCTTCGGAAAAAGGTATCTAAGAAACTAAACGTGCCTCCTTATATTGTTTTTCAAGATCCGTCTATCGATGATATGGCGATTAAATATCCTATGACCATAGAGGAGCTTTCTTCTGTGCACGGGGTAGGTGATGGAAAAGCCAAAAAATACGGAAAAGACTTTATTACCCTCATCAATCAGTATGTAAAAGACAACGATATTTTACGTCCTGATGATCTTATTGTAAAAAGTACAGGGGCCAATAGCGGACTGAAACTATATATTATTCAAAATGTAGATCGTAAGTTACCTCTGGATGATATTGCTGCGGCAAAAGGTAAATCCATGACAGATTTTATCAAAGAAATGGAAGCTATTGTGTACAGCGGTACAAAACTTAATATTTCCTATTGGATTGATGATTTGTTGGATGAAGACCAACAAGAGGAACTTCATGAGTATTTTATGGAGTCAGAAACTGATGGTATTGAAGCAGCACTCGAAGAATTTGATGGCGATTATGATGATGAAGAATTACGTCTGTATCGTATCAAATTTATTAGCGAAGTAGCTAATTAAATTACTGTAATTTTTAAAAGATATTTTATATGCTTCTACTTGCCTGCAGGTAGGGCGCTAAAGCACAAAAAAATCAGGCAAACATACGGGATGTTTACCTGATCTTACAAGCGATGTGTTATACAATTACTTTATTAACTTACGTGTCAGGAAAAAACCTGTGAGTAAACCTGTCCCTGCCATTAAGAAGATCACTCCTGGGTATAATGCATCGTTATAACCTACTGCTTCTTGGAGCATTAATGAGATTAAAATCCCAAGGCCAATCCCCATTAACAATAAAGCGAGATTTAAAATAAGTACTTTCCAGATAGGTGCTGTTTCTTTAGATTGCTTAAAAATACCAGCTTCCACTCCTTTTTCTATAAGTGCTAGACGCTCTTTGTTACGTGTAGAATAATGTAAGTATGCGATCCCAAAAAGAGATCCAAAAATGCATAAGACGATGATAATTTCTCCTCCCATAATAGTCGATTTTTAATTGATTACTGATTATTGATTTGCTCATAAGACGGGACATCTTTTAAAACGGTTACAGAAT